>JAFDAE010000420.1 GCA_019314005.1 Deltaproteobacteria bacterium
GCGCGGCCAAATGAGAATGATTCTCATTTGGACACCCTCGCGGTGCGAGGGTGTCTGATATAACCTGGTGTGTCAAGCGTTTTTTTCAGACAAAAAAATACCCCCGAAGGGGTATTTCTTTGTGGCCGCTCGATCAGGCCGCGCCACGCGCACCGCATTACCTCAGCAATTGATCTGGTTTTCGTCAGGCCCTATGGCCGTCGCATGCCCAGTGCTATTTTTGAGTTCAGTTATGCTATTTGCCAATCCAGTACTCTAGAAAGCATCCTTATGACTGGTATGTGTACATCCCTCAAATGTTCGGTTGAAAAATCCCCCGTCCGTAGACGGGGGGGATTGGACTTCATTTTTTCGACTGGTAGCCCATAGTCGCTACCGTGCTTGCCCGGTAGTCGAGTTCCCGATTGTGTTGTCCACCATCCAGAACTCTTTGTAAGTCCCCCGCTGGGCGGGGGCAGACGCAGACTTTGTTATCTGACGAGGCACGACATTTATCAACATCAGTTCCTCGCTGCGCCCCGGCTTCAGATGCAGACACCCCTCGTGCGGGTCATGCGTTCTAGCCGATGGTATGGGGAGTTTTCTCGAATGGCTACATTCTGCGTTTTGGTAGTGGCTAAACAACCTCACCCGCTAGACCATGAAACGTATATTACGCCTCTCACCGAATTACACCATAAGGGGAAATACCTATTGACGCCAGGTTCTACATCGGGCACCCTCGCACCTGCGAGGGTGCCTAAATACGAATGAGACGTATTCGCATTTAGGCACCCTCGCGGTGCGAGGGTGCCCGGCTACGCCGGGCTTGTCAAGCGTTTTCGACAAATAAAAAAAGCCCTGACCGAGGCCAGGGCTTTACTTTCTCCAAGAATTGTGCTAGTCCATAATCCTCCTTCGTTCTAGCCGGGAAATTTTAAGGTACAGTTAAAACCACTTGCAATTTTGTCGGTTGTCTCGCTCCACTTTGCCGGTTGCATATAATGATTCAGGGAGAATCCGAATTCTTCACATTCTACCTCATCCCCTATAATCTCGAAAGCGAGATTGGAGCAGCCCGGTCCTTCACACCAAAGTGCCTTCGTAATGATACAGGCGTGTTCGGCTGCTACATTACGCATAATATCAAACACCTTGTTACAGTGTTTTAGGCTTTTCGGTCGCATAGCTGTGGCTATAAGGTATTTCACTTGTCGCGCTCCTTATCTTGTTTAGCAAATTCGGCAAAGTCTTTTTTGGCTCGCTCTACGTGCTTATCGAAATTGTAAGGTGGTGTAATCATATGCCGACTTTGCACCTCTACAGGAATAGTCTTAAAGCCGAAGTTTTTAGGGACTGTCATTATATCACCGCAGTATCTATATAAGGTCTTTCCGGTTGCCATTCTCCACACTGTCCATTTTCAACTACCCTAGGAAATCCGGTAGTTAGTACCGCATCAGTATATTTGCGGTATTCCGTTGGCGGATAACGTAAGCACCACGTAAAAGGAATACTCTGAAAACGGCAATTTGCACAATTGCTAGTTAGCTGCATTGCTAAGTTATGGGTTGTCATTCCATGCCCCTTTAGGACAATGTTCGTCTGAAAAACACCAATATACTTTTATCCATTTTCTTTTACAGTCTATACAGGTCCAGAGTATACCGGCATATTCTTTTTTATCGGTGAATACACATTCACCGACTTTCATGTGTGAAAACTTACACCACCAGCGTTTAAGCATCGCCACAACTTACCCTCTAAAGAATGAACCAAAAAATCCGAGCATTGCGCCTAACTCGAAATCGGTAACACTAGTCACATTGAAAAACTCTTTGACTAAGTATATGGTATCGACAAAAAACCAGCCGACTATCCAACCTGTAATTCCGCCAAATAGCGTACTGGCTAAAACCAGAAATAACAAACTAGCAGCGGTTCCACATGCTGCGCCTAATGCCGATGCAATAATTGTAAGCAACTTACCCATAATATTTTCCTGTTATGTTTATAGTGATTCCCCTAACTCTAATTCAGGGGTCGCAAACATTCTATAGTTACGCCAAAAAATCGGACCGTGTTCTTCTTCTTCATCTATGCCTAGAAACTCCTCGACATATTGGTGAGTCATTTCGTGATATATCACCGAACGCATATGCAATACACTATCGAAGTCTTTAGGGTTGACCGTGAGATACGTGGCTTTATTTGTTGATGATACGACAGCGGCGTGATGCCCTCTATGCCGTAAGGATACAATTATGGGTTGCCGTAATACGCCACCGAAATTGCGAGCGTTTAATTCTTGATAGGCAATAATGACGGTATTAAATTTCATGGTTCCTCCTACAAGGGGTCGATTATATCAAAATTAGGGGTATAAGTATACTCGTTTTTCTAGCACATACGCCAGGGAGATGCAAGCAAAACAAGCTAAAATAATGCTTGACACGCGCCCGCGCA
>JAFDAE010000421.1 GCA_019314005.1 Deltaproteobacteria bacterium
TATCAAAGAAGTGGTCACCGACATCCTCACACAAAGATATAATACCGGTCTCATTCAACAAGGTACAACCCGTGCGGTCAGGCTAGCCAAGGTAAAAGGATACACAAAACAGGTTGCCAGCCAGATTGGCTCTGCAGTAACTCAATTGATAAGCTTGGCAAAACTTGGACAGGGGGCTTATGAAGCCGCCGAGAAGTTAGAAGTTCTCCGAGAAGAGCTCGGCAAGATGAGAAAAGCTCTTTTTGAAATGGAATTGCAATTCGAAGATCTACTCAGCGAGATGAAAATCTCCCGTTCTGTATACAATAAATGCCGCCAGACGTGGCAGTCATAGGTGCTGATAACATGATGACAATCTATCGAAAATATACGCCCACTGAAATTGAAGCAATGGCAGATGACCTGAAGCAGCAACAGTCCGACGGGATCCTATCTGAAGGTACCCTGGATTCATTTAAATTCCGCGGACAAGAGGGAAATACCTGGACAGTATTGCCTGAGACAGGGGATTGGTATTGCTGGAAATCAGGAAGCTGGCAGCCAACTGAGGAGCCGGACAGGCCTCTGGATGGGTCTGTAGAGCTCCTGGACCTGGTCACGCTGCCCCTCTCCCAGCTTAAGGAGGACAAACCCGAAGAGAGGGAGTCAGTTCAGCAGGATTCAGATATCCGGCAGATGATCGAGCGCGCTACCGGACGGATTCGGGATTCGTATGCCTCCGGTGGGATCAATTCTGCTGGTGCAGAAAACCTGCTCAAGGACCTCTATTTGCTCGATCCTGTGGGTGTGATCTGGTCTTTTGGTATGCACTCAGAAGAATGGTACTTCTTCCGCAGGGATGATTGGGAGCTTTCAAATGATGAAGGTCCCAACCCGCTGGACTTCCAGATTGATCAATCGGACACTCCACAAAATTGCAGTAATTGTGGAACTCCCTTCAAAGGCGGAAAATTCTGCTCTGAATGTGGAGCTCCTGCCCCTGGTCCTGAATCACCATATTCGGAGGCAGCCAGAGAGGTAGTCAAGCATTTTAGCGAATCGGGTGCCGCAGCTCTCCCGGAGCAAATTGTACCGGAATGGAAACCTGGTCCGGGGATTCCCGAGATGAGCCCAGCCGACGTTTCTGCGCCTTCAGATCCCCTGGTAGCCAGCCTGCAGCATCATTGGCAGCTCCGGTTTACAAAAGGAGTTGGTTCGGGCAAAATATTCGAGCTAGGAGAGCATACACGCCTGGGCCGTAACAAAGCAAATGAGATCGTCCTGGCGGACGAGCAATGCTCTCAGTTTCATGCCCTGATCCAGTGGAAGGAAAACAGTTATGTCCTGACCGATCAAAACAGCACAAATGGCACGATTGTCAACGGAGATCGGATACAATCTCCCACCAGACTTCAGCTGGGAGACACAATTACGATTGGAGATACGAACCTTGTGGTTGAGGAGGGGGAAATCTACGCTGCCACAATCGTAAGAAAGCGGCCGCTACAAGCACAAAGATCACCGGGGACCGACAAACCAGCGCCCCCTGACTCACCACCCCGGAAGCGGACTAGAAATGTTGTCCTGATATCTTTGATAGTCTTTACTGTTACCTGCCTGTGCTGTCTAACCGTTGGCCTGGGAGGTTATTTCCTCTAAGAAAACCAAAGCCTGATTGGGGTATCTGATGATCGAGTGATTGCTAACGGGACTATCGACCAGCCCAAGGAGGGGGCTTCTGGTGATAATTCTTCCTCCTCTATCAACGCAACACAACCTGTATTATCCTCCGAGCTCACTGATCCATCTGGTCACTCCATGGTGCTGGTGCCTGCCGGATCCTTTGAGATGGGAGGTAATGACGATATTGCCCTGGCAGAGTGCCTGAAATTACTTAAGCCTGAATTATGTGATCGTGACCGGCATGTCCGCGCAGCTGCGTCTATCCGCGCTGCACCTGGGTAGTTCCTGCTGGTATGCCTGGATATTGCACAGAAAGTGATTGATTAGAAAGGTCAATTATTAAGTATTACAAAGACCCCATTCAATATTATCTTGTGCGGGGTCTTTAATTGTTTATCGAGTCGCCTACCCAGTTGATAGATTTCGTGTGCAGTTTGGGTGCAATTAGGGTGGAACTTGTGGAAACAATGGAAATAATGGACTAAATCATCCCTTCCGAGTAGAAACAATGGACATAATGGACCCCTGTGTAAGGGAAGAACTCCCTTGCATCTGATTCGAAGTCAGACGCCTGTCCTGAGCCTTTCGATTCCGCTGCGCTTCACTCAAGATAAACTTGTCGAAGGGCTCTATCCATTGAGCTACGGGTGCGTGGTGAAATGCATTATACCGCAGGGTTAGGGAGCGTCAAATTTCTGGGGGCTTTTCTTTAAATTTTCTTAGAATTCAACGAAATTGTTTAGAATGGTTTTTTCTAGCGTCTGATTCGTGGTGCAA
>JAFDAE010000422.1 GCA_019314005.1 Deltaproteobacteria bacterium
GTCCGGCACGGACTGTGCGCGGATCTGAGCTTCAACCCTGAAGACAGATCAGAAAACATCCGCCGTATCGGCGGGATGACGAAACTCCTTGTGGACGCTGGTCTAATAGTCCTCACCGCATTCATTTCTCCCTATCGGAAGGATCGTCAAAAGCTCCAATCCCTCTTTCACGATGGACAGTTTCTGGAGATCTATATTGACTGTCCGCCAGAGACCTGTTCCAAGCGCGACCAGAAAGGCCTTTATGCCAAAGCCAAGGCCGGAGTCATTAAAGAGTTTACTGGCGTTTCGGCGCCATACGAACCCCCCGAAAATCCCAGTTTGACAATCCCCTCTCATAAGCAAGACCCAAAGGAAGCCGCAGCAAGCGTGATACGTTTGATACAGCAGCAGCATATCATTAAGGATGCTCTGCTGGATAATGAGGTTAGTAGTATTCATCCGGAAGGGTCGGATAGCACGAATGAATTTCTGAGAGCGGTTTCCGTAAACCCTGAATCTCAAAAATGAATGATATGTCAACATATCTAAGCATTGTCATTCCCTTATACAACGAGGAAGAATCGGTAGAGAAGCTACTCGCCAGCATCCTTAGGGTCTCGGAACAATTCGATTTTCCTTATGAAATAATTTTTGTGGATGACGGATCCCAGGACAATACCTGGGCAATTATTGAACAGTTGAAAGAAGCGACTCCGCAGCTCAGGGCCATCAAGTTCCGACGCAATTATGGCCAGACCAGCGCCATGGTCGCAGGCTTTGACTATGCTTGTGGTGAGGTCATCGTTACCATGGATGGTGACCTGCAAAACGACCCATCCGATATTTCTATGTTGTTGGAAAAAATCAAGGAGGGGTACGACATCGTAAGCGGATGGCGCAAAGACCGAAAGGATCATGTTTTCAGGGTATTTCCGTCTAAAGTGGCCAATGCCATTATTTCATTCTCTACCCGTGTGCGCCTGCACGACTATGGGTGTTCCCTTAAGGCTTACCGCGCTGAATGTATTAAATCGCTTCATGCTTACGGTGAGATGCACCGGTTTTTCCCAGCCCTGGCCAGCATGACTGGCGCGCGCGTAACGGAAGTGCCAGTCAAACACCATCCCCGTAGATACGGTGTCTCCAAGTACGGCTTCGACCGCATCCTTAAGGTGCTGAGCGATATATTCGCTATGAACCTGATCATCCGATTCTCTTCAAACCCATTAAAGGGTTTTGTCCTCTGCGCGGCACCCTTCCTTTTGGTGACCTTATTTTTTGGGGGCCTCGGCATCCTGGCGCTAATGCTTGACTGGGCATCGGGCAAATCTCTCTTCTTTATCATTGCCTCAGCATTAACGGGAATGGCCGTGGTTCACCTTGTAACACTTGGCGTGCTGGGAGAATTGGTTGTAGGTATGAGCGATCTCGAACATACCTCCCTGCCGGAGATAACGAAAAAATGCATTGTTGCGCACAGCGAAGAAGACAAAAACCAAGAGGCAAGTGGTCAAAAGGAGTTGAGCGCAAAGGGTATAGCGCATAGCGCATAGCGCAAGAGGATACGAAACATTGCTCTTCGCAAAGAACATTTTCGATACGGCGATAAGATGATGAAATATTCAATTATAGTACTGTTGGAAGAAAGACACGAAGATTTTCCTGACTTCATAAGGAATCTGGATGACGTATTTTCTGCGCGAAATGCCTCCTTCGAAATTTTGATTATGGCCAACGGAACAGGTGGCTTCTTGAGGCGGAAGTTGCCGGAAATGCAAGCCGTCACGTGCAGTCTGAAGTCTTTCTACTTCAACACAAGAACAACTCAGGCTGTCTGCCTGAAAGCAGCATTTAGGGAAAGCCAAGGCGAGATTATCGTCGTTTGTGGATCCTACCAGCAAATCACCAACGATTCTCTTGTGAGACTGCTTGATTCCTTGGATAATGAAACCGACATCATCAGCCCATGGCGACAGCAAAGACTTGACCCCTCTTTCAACCAGCTTCAATCAAGGGTGTTCAATAATCTGGTCCGCAGAATTGTCAAATCCAACCTGCATGATTTGAGTTGTCCCGTCAAAGTCTTTCGTCGCGAGGTCCTTGAAGAGACCGGGTTCTACGGCAATATGTATCGTTTTCTGCCAATCATAGCCGAACGAAAGGGTTTCAAGACCAAAGAAGTCGAGTGCGAACACTGTGAGTCACGGGGCAAAACCGGGTTTTACAAGATGTCGGAGTATGTCACAAGATTGATCGACATCCTTACTCTCTATTTCAATACCCGGTTCACGCGAAAGCCGTTACGCTTTTTTAGTTCCATAGGACTGGGCTTCTTCCTCATTGGATTAATCATCACCTCGTATGTTTTCGTGCAAAAATTTCTCATAGGCCATCCTATCGGTGACCGTCCCATACTCTTGTTGGCCATATTCTTCATGGTACTTGGAGTCCAAGCAGCAAGTGTCGGACTTCTGGGAGAGGTCATCACCTTCACTCATGGGCGGAACAGGAAAGAATATACAATCGAAAAAATAATCTAGGAGGCTGTCCGAGATATTATTTTCAGTCCCTACTTCCGTCTTTCTCAGCGTCCTCTGCGATCTTTGCGGTGAAATCAATTAAAACTTATCCCAAAACCATCCACTAGTGCCCAGTGAGACCTTTGCATAACGCGACATTTTTCCGTCAGGCAAGGAAGGCAAGAATTGTAACCGGAAGAATACATAAGGTATTTTGAGGATTATAATTTGAAGCCTGACGTCGCATCACGGGGAAATGGCAGTTTTTCAAAGGTCTCACAGTGT
>JAFDAE010000423.1 GCA_019314005.1 Deltaproteobacteria bacterium
AAACAAATGAACCAACAGCTGATTCGGAGAGTACTGCGCCGGTGATGTCAGCAACGGCTGAAACAACGGGCGTTGGTATCTATTGGACTGATACTTCAGATAATGGAGGATTTAAATACTACAAAGTTGTCCGTTCAGAAACAAATCCAGATTTACGATATCCTGATAATAATTATATTGCTGCGAAAAGCGCAGGACAAGAAAGTCATAGGGATTATGGGGCAGCTAAGGGAACAGCATACTATTACAGAGTATGTGCTGTTGGGGATGATATTTTGTGCAGTAACGTTGTTCAAGTGACCGCAACGCACGATAATCCTGCGCCTACAGCGGTGACCCTCTCTGGTGCCTACGGGTCTTCAGGTATGATACTTACCTGGAATGCATCGGGAGAAAAGGATTTCCGTTATTATAAAATTGTATGGTCTCAAACGAATAGTGCACCTGAATATCCGGATGACGGGTATATCGCGGTTGATAGCACGGCTAGCTCTACTTCCTATACTGATGATGGGTCTGCAAGTGGTGGACGGAAGGCAGAAACTGACCTAGGCGAGGGCACTCATTATTACACGATTTGCGTTGTGGATTCACGCAGTCAGATAGCGTGCAGCAATACAGTTACTTTGATCAATGGCCTCGTGCATTAGAGTATAAACAGATTTAAAAAATATAAAAGGCGGCCCGGAAGGGGCGCCTTTTAAGAAATTGCCATTTATATGACGATGCAGAACTCAGGCGGTTTGCCTGCCTTTTTTTTGAGAGCCGGAAGATTTCCAGCTACTATTCTTTCAAAAGCTTCTTCCAGTCCATCTGGACCGACGTAGGCAGCACCATCTTCCTTCATAACTACCGGCGTACCCGGAAGTTCTTCAATCGACAGGATGGCAGCATTTAAAGCTTTGGAATCTTTTTCGCCGAGAGCGATTCCAATGACCGGGATGTCAAGGTTGGCCGCTTCGATAAAGGCCTTGATGATTCCCGGCGCGGCAAATGCCTTGCCTCCAGCGTACAGGATTGCTTGAGCGCCCTTGCAGTTGTCTGTAAAAACAAAGGTGTACGTGTCAATCGGGTTGCGGTGGCAACTGAGAATATGTACATCGATTGTCAGATCGGAGTACTTTTCTCGCAGCCTCCTGATCACATCTTCGACTTTCGGAAGGTCGCTACGGCTGCCGAGTATGATGGCCAATTTTTTAATCACTAGATACCTCCAGAGTGTTTAGTGGTGATGCAATTTTGGTTTATTGTTTGTTTTTTAGATATTACGTTACCTTAGCAAAGAGTGGTTTTTTCGTCAATAAGAAAAGCGGTCCTTGAGAGAGGGCCGCTTTTTTAATTATGGAAGGAACTAATGTTGTTTACCCAAAGAGCATGCGTTCAGCGGTCTGGTATCGTTCTTCAGTTGCTTCCACGATTTCTGGTGGTAGCTCAGGTGCGGGAGGCGTCTTGTCCCAATTGAGCCCACTGAGGTGGTCTCTAACTGGCTGTTTGTCAAAGCTCGGCTGGCTTTGGCCGACTACGTACTTATCCGCAGGCCAGAAGCGAGACGAGTCGGGCGTAAGTACCTCGTCGATAATTACGAGGATCGGCTTACCGTCTACGAATCGGAGTGCGAGCTCGAATTTGGTATCAGCAATGATGATACCCTTTTCAAGAGCTACTTCTCGCGCTTTTGAATAGAGCTTTACAGATACGTTCCGGCACTGTTCGGCGAGCTTTTCGGCATCGATATTCGTATGGCCGTTTTCCTTGAGCCATCCGTGGAGGATCTTGACCATCTCCTCATATGAGATGTTCTCGTCGTGCGCACCGGCTTCGGCTTTTGTCGAAGGCGTGAATATCACATTTTCTAATTGCTGTGATTCTTGAAGATTCCTCGGGAACTCATGACCGAGAAGTATGATCGGGCCATCGCTACTCTCAGCAACCATCCGCTTGTACTGTTTCCAGAGTGATCCGGAAATGTATCCGCGGACGATGAACTCTATCGGTAGTGGTATGCATTTGTGGACGATCATGAAACGACCGGCAAGTTCCCCTGCAAACTTTTTGAATTCGGTTTGCAGATCGTCGACACTCGTCGAGACGATATGATGTTCAACCGCTAAGTATGTCGAGAGATCTTTGAACATTACCTTGAATTTGTCGAGCCACTTGATCGTCATCTGTGTGAGGATTATACCGCGTCCGACAATCGGATTTGGTAATACCACGTCGTGAGCAGACAGACGGTCAGTTGATATAATGAGGAGACGATTCCCGAGATCGAATACATCCCTCACCTTACCTCGCATCATTTTGAATAAGTCAGACAAACCAAAATGGTCTGTGTTTATCAGAGCTTTCATAATGAATCTCCTCCTTTTTTGGGTTTTTAAAGTTTACTGTTTTTAGTTTCTTTTTTTTGATATTATAGTACCTTATCAAAGAG
>JAFDAE010000424.1 GCA_019314005.1 Deltaproteobacteria bacterium
GTTCTGTTCGTGGCTAGTGTTAATGCTCAGTTTGATCCGATCAATCTGAGCAAACCCATCACTGCTGTCAAACTCTCACAGAGTGACAGCACGTATCTGGAGGAATACCGGTTTTTACCTGATTCGGTGAAAGTCGGTAAAGCGTGGCGACACATCTGTGGCCGCAACAGCTACGAGTTGGACAGTCTCGACATTGTCCTTCCCGGCTATCAGATTCTGTTGCCACTAGGGTTTACGCCGCTCGTGGCCAAGGCTGGTGGATCTGACCATTTGTGGAGTGCCGCAGAGTACTACGTCGACACGTATGTAGATCCGTATCTCAATGGCACACTTCCTATAGTGCCGTGGGAAAGTGACTCGGTCATTCCCGACGACTCGACCGCTACCGCAACTACAATCAACAGTTCGGAAACTCCTTGGTGGCATTGGTTGATCGTCGGCTTAGTTATTCTCTGGATTGTACTCTTTGTTTTGTATCTAAATCGAGACAAAAAGCGTACTGATGATTCTTCTAAAAGAGCGTTAGCCGAACTCGACCGAAGTCGGAAGTTCGTCCCTGACCCACCTGTGTTCAAAATCTCAAGTACTGAGGAAGCGAACCGGAATGCAGAAAGCGCGGCACAGAGCGTGTTCGGTAGAAACGTCGAGATTGTCGGCGATATCGAACGCGGGTACATTAGCGGCGAACAGGTAATCTTCAATGCTGATGGCACTTCCAGTAGGGAGACCTTTACTAATGAGCCCGGTTACCGTGCTCGTGTAAAGTTTCCTAATGGGAACGAGCGGGTGGTTGTCTGTAGATGGGCATGCTTCAATCCATGCTACAGTTCAGTCGACGCCGAATTCACCGGCACCTTCCGTCCGGAAGGTAGTAAGAACGCGGAAGAGATTCCGGCGATCACCAAGGATCAAACCACTGCAGTAGAACAGTCCATCCAAGGCGGTGATAAAGAACTCACTGCTGAAGATATTCCGGGCTCCGATGTTGATGAAACGACTGAGTCTGATAAGGAAGCGACGGATGTTTTTCAGCCCAAGGAAGACGGGAAGCTAAACTTCACTTCTTTGCGCGTTTCAGAGAAAGGTGGCCTGACCGCTGAGGGCGATTTCAAACTTTCTACCGATGAGCTCTTCAAGATCCTCTTTCAGATCACAGGGAGACACGCTGATGATTTGAATAAGGACTAATCGACAGAATAGTCTTTCTAAGGCTATCGGCACATATGTTGGATAGCCGGTGATGAAAATTCACCTTCGCTGCTTGTTTGAGGTAATACTCTGCAAGAGGCTTTTTTTATTTGTCATCGCGAGCAGAGCGAAGCGATCTGGTAGGTAATTTTTTAGATTGCTTTGTCCATGCCTACGAGGCATGTCCTCGCCCTGCCTGCCGGCAGGCAGGAATGACAGAAAAAAAGATGACAACGGAATATTTTTGAAGTACAATACATATATGGATTCACTCAAAGAAGATAAAAAAATATTCGGTGCGATAAGCGACGAAGTAAAGCGGCAACAGGAAGGACTGGAAATGATCCCGTCTGAGAATTTTGTGTCTCCAGCAGTTTTGGAGGCGCTTGGGTCTGTTCTGACGAATAAGTATTCAGAAGGATATCCGGGCAAGCGTTATTATGGCGGTAACGAATATATTGATGTTGTTGAAAAGCTCGCTATTGCGCGTGCAAAAAAGCTTTTTGGCGTTGAACACGCCAATGTGCAGGCGTATTCAGGTTCACCCGCAAATCAGGCCGTGTACTACGGTTTACTTAAGCCAGGAGACAAGGTTATGGGCATGAGCCTGACACATGGCGGCCATCTGACGCATGGATGGAAAGTCAGTTTTTCTGGTAGATTTTATCACTCTGTACCATACGGCGTTGATCAGGAAACACACAGGATTAATTATGATGAAGTGCTGCGTCTGGCAAAAAAAGAACAGCCGCATATGATTATTGCCGGGGCAACAGCATATCCGCGTGAGATCGATTTTAAAGCCTTCGGAAGAATTGCTGCCGAAGTAGGTGCATATTTGTTAACTGATATTGCTCATATTGCCGGATTAATTATCGCGGGAGTGCATCAGTCGCCCGTCGAGTACGCTGACGTCATTACCACAACCACACATAAGACCTTGCGAGGTCCACGTGGCGCGATTATTATGTGTCCACGAAAGACTGACCGCCTCAAAGATAAGTTTCATCCAGAACCAAAATGGAACCTTGCTGAGCGGGTTGACCGCGGCGTATTTCCGGGACTGCAGGGTGGTCCGCATAATCACCAGACTGCGGCGATTGCCGTGGCTTTGGAAGAAGCAGGCACCGTTGCTTTTGAGAAATATGGCAAACAAATCGTTAAAAACGCACGTGCACTTGCAGACCGGTTGATTGAAAATGGTTTTAACTTAGTTTCCGGCGGAACGGATAACCATTTGGTCC
>JAFDAE010000425.1 GCA_019314005.1 Deltaproteobacteria bacterium
GTAGTTCAATAAAGTCCTCAAGAGGCGGCTCATCAACCTTCCTTATGACAACCTTAGAAGGCTTCCCATCATCAATAAGCGCGTAAGCTGCGGTCAGTTCCTGTACGCTACGCAAATAACCGGTCACCGGCTGCCATCTGCCGTCCTTCAGCCGCGCTACAACCACCTGCTCAACAGGTTTCGCGCCCCAGGTTGGATATTCGCGATAAAGGAGGAGGTTGGCCGTATCACGCTGATCTTTGCTCTTGGAAAAACCGAACCCCAGAAACGACCAAAGGAGCTGGCCGTTGATGTCAATCTGCCGGATCCTTGCCTTGCGGCTCTCAGACGCTGCTTTCAACTTGGCCGGGTCTGCCCGTCTGATGCTCCGGGCAACAGCCTCTGTCAAAGAGTCCATAGCCAGTTGTTTTGAACGTACCATATAGGTCTCATCAGACAGGTCAAAAAAACAGATATCTCTTGGCAAATCAGACCTCCCGGGAACAGGCAATAGGCCCAAGGGTCCTATAAGCGTTAACCACATACTGTTCGTTAGGACAAAAGATTCAGTTTCGTCGATCAAATACCCATTTACGTCCGGCACTGCACTGCGCGCCTTGCATTCAACGTCACTCCATGACGGAAACGGGATGATGCCGAGCGTAAACCCCGTAAGCATAGCGCCCAAGTGGCTGTTGGAACAGGTGCAGTCAACATCAAGCAAAACAGGAAGATCGGCAAAATCATTGCCAAACAAACGCGGATAGACATCTACGACATGCCCCCGCAGATCCGGCGTTTTTATTGCTTCTATATCAATACCTGCATCTGATTTTTTGTCTTGGGCCGCGTCAAGTTGAACGATGGAAAATTTTACATCGTCTGCAACCTGAAGCCCCTGCATTCCAGGGTCTGGTTTGAGTGTCGTAGCAAAGCGCATTGAGCCGCAACCGGTCAGCACGAAAACCGCTGCAAGAACAACCAGAGTGTTTCTAATCGTTTTCTTCTTTTTCATCTATTTCTCCCATGTAACCAAGCCCCTGTAGTTTTGTGACATATCCTGAATATTCACAAGCACAAACTTTTTTCGTTAATATCGGCAGCTCTATGCTTTCTATGTAGTGAATTAGAGCAAAAAATAGGCCCGATAAAATTACACCAACGGCTCTATCTCAAGCTTCGTATCGAGAACCTCGTTTGCTTTGCTTAGGCGTTCGTTAGCGGCGTACACCGCAACTGCCGACGATTGCATGGCGGGTTTTATATATCGATTGGCTACTTCGATGAGTGATTGTGGTGAGGTTTCAAGGACCTTGTTACGGAAGTTCTGACGGTCTTCATCTGTAATGCCGGCAAGATCACGTATCATTGCCGCATATCCTTTGCTTGACGGGTCCATTGGTTTGTCGAGCGCCCCGATGGTACCGATAATTGTCTTTTCAAGCTCATCCCGTTCGATCTTATTCTGAGAGATAAAATCAACAGCGTCATCGTAGACCTTAAGGGTTTCAAGAAGATTCGGGTCCCTGTACGAAATGAACGAAAAATTTCCGTTCATTGTATCGTACATTGACATACCGCCGTACGCTCCACCCTGCACCCTGATGTGCTTATAGAGGTATCCGTTTGAGAGTTCCCGCGACAAAACCAGTAAAGAGGCGGAATGGGGATCGGAATAGGTTGGCGCCGGCATGACCTTGGCCACGTAACAGACCTGCGCGGGGATAGCGATTCCGGCATGGACCGGATGCAATTCAGGCATGCTTGGGACACCCGGATTCCCACCGCTTGCCAGCCGGAGGACTAACTCGTTTGCCGCCTCGGAAAGAAGGACAATCCCCTCTGAATCCGCGGTTAAGTTCAGCATAAGTCTATCTTTGCGAAAAATCATATCGCACAAACGAGCAAGCTTTTCTCGAAGGTCTTTTTTCCCATCTTTAAACTGATCCGAAATCCTGCTTAAGAGACGAAGCTGTGTTCTCCCGCCCCACTGCTCGTCTCGATATGCCGGCACGGAAAGTCCGGCAGCGGCAGTCCTACGCGCAAAGGCGTGCCCTGACGGGACAACGGCCGAATGGAGACCGTTCTTGGCTTCTGCAATGAGATCACGCATGCGGTCCTCATCTGTGAGATCCCCGTCTATCAGAATGTCTGCGACAATCTTTACAGCGTCCGAAACATTCCGATGAAGCGCCTTTACGCTCCGAGACATTGCGATGAAGCGCCTTTACGCTGAAGATCATTTTTTGCCAGTTGCTTTTTCCATCTATGGTGATCCCTGTAGAGAGATGACAGCCAAGCCCTCCTGTTTTCAAGGTAATCCGCTTCGCCATTTCCTCGTATCCCATGCCTGCAGCGCCCATATCAGTGGCAAGCTTGCCTAATAATGGGAGATAGGGCTGAAGATCTTCGGGGACGTCAGTTATGTCAAAGGACAGATCGATATAGGCAATGCCATTTGCAAAGATGTCATGCTCCATGGTTGGAATGTCCGCGATTTTCGTCTTTACGGTAGGAATAATTTCTATAGCGCGGGGGATGTCGCTTGGTTTCAATTTTGGAAGAGTGGCCAATGCTTCAGGAGTGTCCGGCGTCATCTGCATCTGGAGCAGGGAAGCGGCCTCTTTTTGGATATCTTCAAGTATTTCATTAGAAAAAGAGGCCTTAAGGTCTGCCATCTTTTTTCTAAAAGCAGCCTCTTGTTCTTCATTATACGTCTTGCTGGGCTCCATGACCGAAAGAAGGCGATGGGGATTATCAAGAAACCACGTTTGTACAACTTCCTGAAAAAGCCGCGGATTTTGTTCCCATGATTTACGGATTTTCTCTATGATGCTGGAAAACTTAAGATTGACCAGGGGATCACCGTTATACAGCCACGTATGATACGCCCTTCCCATTAGGGCGATGGCATACGGAATATAGCCGCGAACAACTTCTTTGCCGTGAAATTCTACCTGGTGAAGCGCACCCTCAATAAGTTCGGGGTCAAAACCGGAATCTACCACTTTCTTTAAGGTCTCAAGGGTCAACGCTTCAATACGTTCAGCCTTATCAGGATCAGTGCCCCGCAAACCCACTGCAAACGCTAGTTGCCTCAGGTCCGCCTCAAGCCCGGTTACCGGAGAAAGATCTTCACCCAGACCGGAATCGATCAATCCCTTGCGAAGCGGCCCGGCTGCGTTTCCTGCTAAGGCTTCGGAGACAATTTGAAGGAAGAGCACGGTTTCATAATCGATATTTTCCGCCATCATCCACGCTAAGTTTACTGTGGATTTCCCTTTGATTTTTTCTTCTTGTCCTATCGGATAATAGCCATGTATCGTAGGAGACGGCGTTTCCCACCGAGGCTGGGCCTCAACGGATGAGTCTACATTTACGCGCTCGAATTCAGACAACATCTCTTTCAAGAATATCAGATGGTCCTCTGTGGGGATGTTGCCGTAAAGAAAAAATCGGGCATTTGTAGGCGAATAGTATGTTCGGTGAAATTCTTTGAACTGTTCGTAAGTGAGAGAAGAGATTACATTAGGGTCTCCTCCTGAATCAAAGGCATAGGTTGTATCCGGATAGAGTCCTTCCTGGATAGCCTTGTACATAAGGGAGTCGGGAGAAGAATAGACCCCCTTCATCTCATTATAAACAATTCCCGAGATTGTCAGGTCGCTGCTGATATCTTCAAGATTTTCAAATTCGAAATGGTGCCCCTCCTGGGAAAAGGTTTCTTTCAGTAGACGGGGCTTTAACACAAGATCAGTATAGACGCGAGCCAGGTTAAAGAAATCGATCCGTACCTGACTGGCTACCGGATATATCGTCTTGTCCGGGTAAGTAAAGGCATTTATAAAGGTCTGAAGTGTCCCCTTGGCGAGTTCATTGAATACATCTTTCAGCGGATATTTCTCAGAACCGGCCAATACGGAATGTTCCAATATGTGGGCAACCCCTGTGGAATCCTTGGGGGGAGTACGGAAACCGATGGAATAAAGGTTCTCACGGTCGTCGCAGTGAAGGTGGAGCACCTTTGCGCCGGTCTTTTCGTGTTCTATCTCATAGGCTGTAACTCGAACGTCAGGTATCTGTTCTATTCTCAGCACATGGAAACCGTGCAGGCTTTCTCCGACCTTGAGTGTCGGGGGAGGACAAATATTCATGGGCACCTCTTTTTATTGTTAGTTTTGATGTAACATTTTAGCTTTTTGAAAAAATTCAACCTTGCGAACCTGTTTTGAACCGCAGAATATCGAACAAGGAATTATGAATGATGAAATAAATGATAAAGAACAAACCTTGATGATTTCGCAAAAAGTCGGATTCAACGAATTTGTCATTTAAGATTTTTCGCTTCGCTCGAAATGACAAGTTATTGAGACTTTTTGCGCAACTATCAACCTTCGTAATTCGAAATTCCTTGTTCGACATTCGATATTCAAATAATGCTCGCTTCACTTGGCAATATTTGACTCTTTCACTGTATTATATACAGACATTGGGGCGGAATT
>JAFDAE010000086.1 GCA_019314005.1 Deltaproteobacteria bacterium
CGGCTTTGTAACGCCGGTCGCTGTATCGCCTTTAACCCCGGGTTCCGATTGTGTGACGGTAAGGGTTACAAAAATAGGAAGATCTAAGCCGATCGGTTGATTATTATAAAACAACACCTTTAACGTAATATTTTCCAACAAAAAGTTCCGGTTGTCACCGACGTATTCCTCAGTCAAAAAAATCTGTTCATAGGTCGCATTGTCCATCATGCAATACGTATCACCGTCTTTATACAGATACTGCATCTCCTTTTCTTCAAGGTCCGGCCTTCCAACTTTCTCTCCGGAACGAAACGTCTGATCCAATACTCGTCCGGTGATCATGTTTTTTAACTTTGTCCTAACAAATGCCCCGCCCTTGCCGGGCTTGACATGAAGAAATTCTGTAATCACAAACGGCTTGCCGTCTATCTCTATTTTAAGCCCTTTTCTAAAATCTGATGTGCTGTACATGTCTTCTAATGTTTCCTTTCTCGTATCTTCTTCAAGTCATATAGTAAACTACTCAGGGTTGTCAGGTTCACGGTTCTGGGTTACCTTCCTTTCGTTAACCTTCTCTAACCTTGAACCTCTGAACCGTGAACCCCTGAACTTTGAAATGGAGTATTGAACGATTATCCACCAAATATTCGGAGGATACAATCAGTTAACCAAATCATTGAGCGCTTGGAGCGCGAGCAAGTAACCCAACTTACCCAATCCGGCTATCTGGGCTGTGACAACATCCGACGTCATGGATTTGTGGCGAAACGGTTCTCTTTTGTAAATATTCGATAGATGTACTTCAATGATAGGCACATCCAGAATGAGCAACGCGTCCCTGATGGCAACGCTCGTATGGGTATATGCGGCAGGATTTATAATAACTCCCTGACAATCCTGAGCAGCATCGTGGATTTTCTCCACTATGGCGCCTTCATGATTTGACTGAAAGGTCTCCACAGTGAGCCCCAATTTATCGCCCTCGGCAACAAGCTCTGCATTAATCTCATCTAATGTCGCTGTTCCGTAGACATCCTTTTCTCTCTTTCCCAACACATTTAAATTAGGACCATGAATTACCAGAATATGCTTTTCCACCGCTTCTCTCCTTTTCGACCCTTCTTGCTTGTCCTGAATTACAGCCAGCCAATTTTCAAGAACTTTTAATATCTCTTCATCCTTATCGCCTTTTCCTCCCTCGGTTTGACCGGTTTTGCCGGCCAATCGACTTTCAAGATCCTCCAATGTCTTTTTTAATTCAACATTGTCCGGATGCTCAAGACACAGCTTTCGGTAAATCGCTATCCCCTTATCCAGAAAGCCCTGCTTGATATAAAGCCTGGCCAACGTCTCGGTCGGCACTTCTTCTAAGTTATTTTCGTTGTTTTCTGCCATTACGTAAGCCTATTTTAAATTTGATGGTCTCGTAAAAAGCCTTTCACAAAACCATCAAGTTTTATTTTTTCCTCTTTTCTTCTTCCTTCCCCTTAAACTGGTAGATAATCTCGTCTCTTGCGACCATCCCGAATTCTTCCCGTGCCACTTCTTCTATGTATTCCGGATCATTTTTTAACCGTTCGACATTACGATATAAACCCTGATTTTCCTTTTTGAGGGCATCATTGACACCGGCCAGATGATCAGATTCGGATTTCAAATGGTATAGATCAATCGCTCCTTTCTCTCCAAATATGATGCATAGGAAAAGAGAAAAAAAGATTACTACCCACGCAAGAATCAGGAACCTCCTGATCGATTTTGGATTGCGCCCGCCTGCCTCGCCTGAGCGAGAGCGATGGCGGGCAGGGATTGCGGATTGCGGATTTGTGGTTCGCTTCATTTTGGATTTCGGATTCAAGCGCTCCAGTTCTCCCTCACCCCGGTTTTTCCTACGTTTAGTCTCCATCCAGAGATGGTAGATTTTGTCCCAAGACAAGGCCGCACAAAGGTTTCTACCGCAGGCGTAGTCCCGCCAGGGCGGGACGGAGAACGCAGTATAGGGGCAAAATATGCCATCGGACACTCCTAATCATGACACGGACTTTCGTACGACTCCCCTCTCAGCCATCTCTCAATGAATGACTCTGTCAGGCTTATGTCAACACTATGCTTGAGGGATAATTCCTGCAAATATTTCATTGTGTTGTTGACATCATTGACACATCCGATCAGTGCATAAATTTTTGCGCTCCGTTTCCAGCTTTCTATTGCTTGTTTCTCTTTTCCAGCCTTAGAAAATGCCAGCCCCATGTAAAATAGATCGTCGGCCATACCTTTATAAAAACCTATCCTTTGATCAGATTCAAGAGCCTTGGCAAAAAAAGAAGCGGCTTTTTCAAGTCTGTCGGGCAAAATTTACAGATGCGCTTTGCGAAGAGTCATATTGTTGTGTTTCCTTCAGGCAGTCCGCAAGAAGTTTTTCCGCCTCTTTGTACTCTTTGTTCTTTGTCCGCAGAACGCCCTTGTTGTTCAGAATACCGATCCGTACTTTTCTGTCCTTGGCGGCGAGTGCCATATCCGCCGATTTATCAAGCACCGCTTCTGCTTCGTCCAAATTCCCCATTGCTATTAATGCCGATCCCTTATTGGAAAGTGTCCTGGCGGCCTCTCCCTTGTCTCCGATATAGATCTGTAACTGGTATGCCTCGTCAAAGCATGCAACAGCACGTTCAGAGTCTCCCATTCCTTGATAGACACTCCCCAGGTTGTTCAGGCTCATGGCAACTCCATCCGTTACGTCTGAAGCTGAATAAAGTTCGTGGGCCCTCAAAAAATGCTCCAGGGCTCTATCATAGCACCCTTTTTTATACCACTTGAGCCCTTTTTGTATCTGTTTTCCACCAGCGCTCAAATGTTCCGGCACCGGGGTCACGGATCTCCCCCACCCACACGCAAAAAGAGAGATGGAAATGAGTAACAAAATTCCAATCTTTACTCTATTCGAGACCTTTGCAAAACTTTCAATTTTGTTTAAGGTCAAGGAAGATGAAGATTTTAACCGGAGGAATACCTTGGGTATTTTGAGGATTAAAATCTGAGTCTGACGCAGAGATTGGACAAAAGTGGATGTTTTGCAAAGGTCTCTATTCATTTTCTCAGCCCTATATCTATACTCTCACCTTCCGGCTCCTGGGGAAGGTTGGAACGTATAAGGAAGCTTTTCTGGACAGATTTAACCGTGTTGTCGATTTCTTCTACGCCATCTCTTATTTCTCGCACTCCCCGTTTTGTAGATCTTGTTATTTTGGGCACATCGTAGCTTCCTTCTTCTATATTCATAATTGTTTTCTTAATAAGAGTAACCGATTCTTTTATATCAGCCATAACATCCGGGGTCGCGCTTTCGACGCTCTCCAATATTCTTCCAAGCTTATCTATTTCCACACACAACTTCTCCAAAGGCTCTTTCGATTTAAGCAGCACCCCAAACGTTCCTTCGCCGTGCTCAAGGTGGCCTGTGATCTTTTCAATGTGGGCGAGCGTTTTGTTGGTATTATCCAGGGATGTAAACAAGGGGCCTCCGGGCTCCGTCAACTGCTTAATTATTCTGGATACATCCTGGGCCGCCGATATAATCATCTTGGACGTTTTTTCGACCTCAAATTCCGCCAAAATATCCTGCAGTGACTTTTTCTCCTTTGAAGGGATCAATCCCTCAGGCGGTATGGGCGCAGCTCCGGCAGTCCCGGGTGTAATTGAAACATATTCCGAGCCTATAAATGTTGGGCTTTCCACTACTGCTATAGAATCAGCCCTTATCCTCGAGGCATAATCTTCCAAGATACTCAACTCTACCTTGACCCTGTCCTCTTCTACCACAATACTCTTAATCTTGCCGATATCAGCCTTGTAGAGTTTTACCACGGCATCTGGATTTAAGTTGTAAGCTTCTTCAAAATCCGTATAATAGGTTATATAATCCTTAAACCAATCTTTTCCTCTTCCCAGCATCACAACAGTAGTCAAAAGGAGGGTGGTTAACACTACCATAAAGAGCCCTACAATCTTTTCCGTTTTACTAAAGCTTAGTTGCATAGTACACCATGATTAAGTTTCCCATCTTCTATCAAAATCTCCCGGGTTGAAAATTCCTTGATAAAATCTTCATCTAACGCACGAAAGACTAGAGTAACCCCTGTATCCGCAAGTCCTCTCAAAACAGATTTAAATGTATCAAAGCTCTTAGTCCCTAAAAACTCCTTCGGTCTATCTATAAGTAGAATATCCGGCCTTTTGCAAACCTCACGTATGATAATCGCAATTCTCATGTTCTCAGGGTCAAGATATGTGGGGCGCAATTCCAGCTTTTCATCCAAATAAAACATCCTGCACAATTTCATTATATCATCAGATGGTGTCGCAGGAAATCTGTTTTCAAAATAATTAACCATAAACATTAAATTGTCCCTTACAGACCTGTTGCTTATGAATGACACATCGGAAGCAATATATCCCACCTTTTGTTTGTAAGGCAGAAGATTTCTGCAATCTGAAAAATCAAGTTCTTTGCCTTGATAAAAAAACTTCCCGCTTGTCGGATAAACAAGAGATGCCAGTCCCCTCATAAAAAGTCGAACATCATCTCTTGCGTGCGCCACAATTGAGACCCTATCTTTCCTATTTAAAGAAAAATTGATCTTCTGCAATGCGGCTACGCCGCCGGGACCCTTCACAGAGTAATCAACTAATCGTATAAGTTCCATATCTATAAAATAAAAAGTTCAAGGGTTCAAAGTTCAGGGGTTCACGGTTCAAGCTTGCCTACATTGTCCTCTCCACATTTACAAAGAAGTGTACGGGCTCCCCAAGACTACCTTGCAAGGACGTGATGATCACATAACCTTGAACCGTGAACCTTGAACCTTGAACCTAAACAGTCACAATTTACAAATAAAAAATAGCGGAAACAAAAATGTTAACAAGCATACAATATAACAGACATTCGACCGCCGCTTTTGAACAGGCCGGCGGAATTTCTGTTATAGAATGTTTCACGTTTAATCCCCTGTAAAGGCAATTGGCCGCAATAATAACACCAAAAAAGATTGCTTTTAAGATCGGAGCAATGATGTCTGACGGTGTTATGGATTTGCCTACGCCACTCAGAAAATTGTCAAGTGGGATGCTTGTCGCTGTCCAGGCAATCGCGTATCCTCCAAATATGGCGGTCGTATCAAATACCCAAAACAGACATAACATTGCTGTTGTAATGCCTAATAATCGCGGCAAACAGACCACGTACACCGGATCTATACCCATCATCTCTAATGAATCCATTTCTTTTAGTACGGTCATATATCCTGCCTCGATAGTGATGGCTATAGCTGAACGCAAGATAACGATAATGGCCACGAACAGAGGTCCCGACTGTCTAATAATCGTAAAAACAATCAAATCATTCAGCACAGCGGGATCCTCAACGAGTTCACTATATCCAACAGAGCGGATAATGACAATGCTCCCAGCAACAAGAGAAATAAAAATCACGAGGGGCAAGGCCTGAATCGCCGTAAAATAGATTTGTTTTACCGTTGTCCTATAGAGCATTGTACGCCCTTCTTTATGCCTCCGGAACAGAAGGGCCGACATTCTAACGACAAAGGCAAAAAGTCCCAAAAAATGATCGACACTTTTGATGGTTTGTCTTCCGATATTTCCGATAAAGCCGGTCATACAGCATTTCCGATTTCGGATTTCAGATTGCGGATTCAATCTGTGCATCCGAGAAACTTGAAGTTATTTGTTTGAAAAAGCTATTTCCTCAACATCCCAATGACGGCAGTCAATTCCTTGCTCTTAAAGATACGCGACAAACCGCCATAAATTACGATTCCACCCACAATAGATAATCCCACGTACATCAGAAGGCGTATGGTGTTGATGTCGCCTTGTAATTCTATGTTACTCAAAAAACATATTAGCGCCAGACCCATTACGATCGATGCGGCGATTGATGTTCCCGCCGATTTTAAGATATTTCTTGCTCCAATACGCCCTAAGCGCTTCTTTAAAAACCATATTAGTACTGTAAGATTAAGCATGGATGACAATGAGGTCGCCAGGGCCAACCCCCCATGACGCATGGGTCCCATCAGGACGATACTTAACACAATATTGGCCAACAATGATAATATGGCCACCTTTACAGGGGTCTTGGTGTCCTGCAGAGCATAAAAGGTAGACACGACAATACGAACTCCGGAAAATGCCCATAACCCCAAAGCATAGTAAAGAAGAGCTTCTGCAGTCAAGTGAGTAGTTGTCGCATCAAATGCCCCCCTTTTAAAAAGGAGCTGGATAATAGGAACCCTCAATACGATTAGACCTATCATCGCAGGAATTGTAATGAAAAAAACCAATCTCAGGGCATATGCGAAGGTGTCCCTTAAAGCGTCCATATCTTGCGAAGCCGCCTGCCGCGAAAGACTTGGCAAGACGGCTGTACCGACAGCAACAGCAAAAATCCCCAGGGGGAATTGAACCAATCGATCGGCATAATAAAGGTATGATATACTTCCTTCTGCAAGAAGAGATGCCAGCAATGTGCCGACAAGAATATTGATTTGATAGACGGCTGAGCCGAATACCGCGGGCGTCATCAACTTGCCTATCCGCTTAACCGCTGGATGATACCACGGGAATCTTCTCCAGAAAAAAAAACCTTTTTTAATCAAAAAGGGGACTTGGAGGGCAAGTTGCAGCGCCCCGCCTATTAACACTCCCACGGCCAGACCGATAACGGGTCTTTCAAAAAACGGGGCCAAGCCAAAGACCGATGCAATCATGGCAAGATTCAGAAAAACAGGAGCCAACGCAGGAGCTGCAAAGTGCCCCAACGCATTTAATATTCCCATACACAAGGCCACAAGCGCGATAAAGAAGATGTATGGGAACATAAGCCTGGTGAGAAGTACTGTAATTTCAAACTTTTCAGCTGATACGGTAAAGCCCGGCGCTATAATTCTGACTATAAACGGGGCTGCCAATATCCCCACTACAGAAACTATCGCCAAAATTACTGAAAGAATACGAAGGACCGACCCCGCAAGCTCAAAGGCCTCTTTACGGCCTCGTTTTGTCAGATATTCAGTAAATACAGGAACAAATGATACTGTCAGCGATCCTTCCGCAAACAGCCTTCTTAAAAGGTTGGGAATCCTGAAGGCCACAAAAAACGCGTCTGCCGCAAGGCCTGCTCCAAAGACCCAAGCTATCACCATATCCCGCACAAATCCGAAGATACGGCTTAGTAATGTCGCCGCCCCCACAACGCCGGCGGCTTTGGTCACTTCTTTGTTTTCAGACATAAAACAAGCCTATTTAGATCTTGACAATATATAAATAATTTGTTTATTAATATTATTTTTACAAAGTAAATACAACTTTTAGAAGGGAGTACCATAATTGGCAGACCATAAATCAGCTATTAAGAGGGCCAAGCAGAACACTATTCGTAACCTAAGAAATAAAGCTGTCCGGACCCGGGTAAAAAGTGTTATTAAAGATGTTCGTATCGCGATTCAGAGTAACTCCAAAGAGAACGCTATCAGCGCTCTTAAGGTTGCTGTCCCAACTATCGATACGGCTGCCGGCAAAAGAGTTATTCACCGGAACAACGCCGCAAGAAAAATTTCTCGCCTTACACGACAGGTCAACGCGCTTGGCTAACCAGAAACGGCATCTTTTGTCCCAATACTGCGTTCTCCGCAGGTTTCTATCCTCGACGTAGCGTTGCTACGCCTCCGGTAGAAACCTTTGTGCGGCCTTGCATAGGAGGCTGTCCAAGAATTCTGATCCTACTGCAAAAGAGTGAGAAACGGCCCAAATTTCCGCAAGTTTTCGTCAAATAGGCCTGCTATTCTCCTCAAATTTGCGAAAATCTTGTCTCGTTCTCACTCTTTTTCGTCACGGACATAATTCTCGGACAGCCTCCTGGACAAAATCTACCATTTCTGGATAGCAACTAACTCAACATCCATCAAAAATTTTGAAATATTCTGTTGTGGATCTTTTCCGCTGAGCGTTCGGACAGTTCTTTGATTGCCGCTCTTTTGTTCGCCTCTGTTGCCGCTTTGTCGGACGCAACTACGGTGTACTCTTCCTTTTCAGTAAACGACTTATCGCTCCACAATACGTCACCGTTGTCAGATCTCTTTAATCGGACGTCCAAAATAACATAGACACGTTGTTCTGCTGCGACAACTTCTTTAGTGTAAGTTATGGCCTGGCTTCCGAGTTGCTTAATAATACCGGTCAAGACAGCGTCTGCGCTATCCTTTTCTGCAATAGCAAGCCGCTTGCCACGGGTAAATTCATAGACAAGGTCATTGGTAAAATCATTCTCTATCCCAGGTTCCGATGACCTGTTTTCAAATACCAAGACAGCAATAGAGCGGATATCAGGCGGCAGGTTGTTTTCTCCCCCCGCAAAATGGTAGCCACAAGAAGTGATTGCTATGCAGAAAATTACGATCGATACAGTCCGTAAGATAGGTGTTCTATCCATGCGAGTTTCTATCAGCCTCTCAAAATGTTACGGGTTACGTGTTGCGCGTTGCGGGTTTTAAACTCGTAACTCGCGACACGCAACACGTAACTCATTGCTTAACTAAACAACAATATTAACCAATTTTTTCTTTACCACAATAGCCTTCTTCACAGCGCGTCCGGCAAGATATGGGACAATCCGCTCATTGGCAAGGGCGGTATCTTTGATTGCCTCATCGTCGGTATCTGCACCGACAGTAAACCTGCTTCGTACCTTTCCGTTTACCTGTACTACAATTAGAAGTTCATCTTCTTTTATTGCATCTTCTCGATATTCAGGCCAGGAAACGGACAATACACTACCAGTGTGACCCAGAGCCTCCCACAGTTCATCAGCAATATGTGGGACAAAAGGTGAAATAAGAATTACAAGGGCTTCGAGCGCGAACCGCATTACGGAGCATGTAATCGCATCGGTCTTTAGCCGGTCCTTTACTCCGTAAATAGTATTTACTAATTCCATTATACCGCTGATTGCCGTGTTGAAGTGAAATCTTGGATCAATATCCCTTGTGACACCCTTTATTGTCTGGTGTGTCTTTTTATAGATACTGTTTAGATCTTCAGTTAGCGATTCTTGCCCGTTAAAGGAGGCAACCCCCTTAATAGATTCTGCATAATCAGCCACGAGCCGCCATACCCGATTCAAGAACCTGTACGCGCCCTCGACGCCCTGGTCGCTCCAGTCAAGGTCCCGTTCAGGGGGTGCGGCAAAAAGGCAGCAAAGACGCAGGGTATCAGCCCCATACTTTTTGATCAAGAAATTGGGATCAACAACATTCTTCTTGGACTTTGACATCTTCTCGATCCGGCCAACCGCGACTTTCTTTCCACACAGCTTACAGGCCCGATTGTCATCCGTCCCGGATACCTCATCCGGAAAGATAAAGCCGTGCTCCGGGCACTTGATTGTCTCCTTGCATACCATCCCCTGGGTGAGTAATCGATCAAACGGCTCTGAACCTTCCGCCAACCCCACATCCCTAAGAATTCGCGTAAAGTAGCGGGCATAGAGAAGATGCAATATGGCATGCTCAATCCCTCCGATATATTGATCTACAGGCATCCAGTATTCAACATTCTTTGGGGCAAACATACCCTTGTCGTAATGGGGGCTGCAATATCGCTCAAAATACCAGGAAGACTCAACAAAGGTATCCATTGTATCGGTTTCTCTTCCGGCGTTAGGATTGCCGCACTTTGGACACGATGTTTTTGTAAAATAGTCAAGATCCGGCAGGGGAGACCTGCCGTCTTCACCAAATTTCACTTCTTCCGGAAGGATAATCGGGAGGTCTTCTTCCGGCACAGGGACCACGCCGCACTTTTCACAATATACCACAGGGATCGGGGCGCCCCAATATCGCTGCCGGGAAATCCCCCAGTCCCTGAGTCTGAAATTGACCGATTTTTTCCCCTTACCCTCTTCTTCCAGATACGTGGCAATAGATTCCTGCGCTTCGATATTGTCCATACCGTCAAACTTTCCGGAATTCACAAGGGTTCCACGATCCACATACGCCTCGGTCATGGCAGCGGGGTCAAGGTCTTCTTCCTTCGGCTGGATGACTACCGCGATATCTAAACCATATTTCTTTGCAAACTCAAAGTCACGCTGGTCATGGGCCGGGACCGCCATAACCGCGCCGGTACCGTATTCCATCAAGGCAAAGTTTGCCGCGAAAATCGGCATCTTCCAGCCTGTAACAGGGTTGATACAATACGCCCCGGTAAAAACTCCCTCTTTTTCATAGTCTTCCGCGGTCCTTTTTGCCTTGTCCTGATGCCGCATCCGTTTTACAAACTCTTGGATGGGGCCTTCCTGCTCCGTCCCTGTTGTGAGTTCCAACACCAGAGGATGTTCCGGGGCGAGGCTCATAAAAGTCGCCCCA
>JAFDAE010000087.1 GCA_019314005.1 Deltaproteobacteria bacterium
GGGGTTCCGGATCCTGTTCAGCTGAACCTCCCTGAATACCTGGAGATATTTTCGGGATACCTCCTTCCAGACTGCGTCGCGGCTGAACATATAGGCTTTCTTACGCATGGTGTTCCAGTCGACATCGTTGTCCAGAAGGTCAATGATTTGTTCCGCAATGGCATCCGGATTGTGGAAGGGCACAATCCGACCCCGGTCTTCGGCAAGCATCTCGGTGGCGTACCAGTACGGGGTTGAAATGATGGCTTTACCTGTGCCCATGGCATAGGCGAGGGTCCCGGAGGTAATCTGAGCTTCATTAAGATAAGGGGTGACATAGATATCAGCGATGCCGAGAAACTCACATAACTCTTTTAGTTGAACAAAACGATTTTGAAAAATGACATGCTCGCCGATATCGAGTTTGCGCACGAGCTGCTGCAGCATGATACGGTACGCATCCCCATGCAATTTCAAAATATGCGGATGTGTTGCACCCAGGATAATATAGGCCACATCAGGGTGTTTTTTGATGATCGCCGGAAGCGCCTGCAATACATTTTCAATACCCTTATTTGGGGAAATCAAGCCGAACGTGAGCAGTACCTTTTTGCCTTCCACGCCGAACTTGTCTTTGTGGAAGCTGGAATCAATAAAAGGCATATCCGGAATGCCGTGATGGATAAAGACAATTTTATCCTCGGGCACGGCATAGATATCTTTGAGGAAGTCAGATGCCTTACGGCTCATCACGACCAGTTTGTCAGACAGATCGGATAGCTTGCACATGACGTCACGATATTCCGGCGCTGGGTCCTTCAAAACCGTGTGTAACGTAGTCACAACCGGCATGCGCAGATCACCCAATAGTTTCAGCAGATGGCTGCCCGCCGGACCGCCGAAAAGACCGTATTCATGCTGCACGCAGACAATATCCGTCTGACTGATATTAAGAAATTGAGACGCGATGCTGTAGTCGCTCAATTTGTTCTGGTTGATCTCAAAGCGCACTTTTTCAGGATATGCATATCCCTCGGGTTTGTCGTTCATGGCCGCCGCCCAGCAGTAAATATCGGGGGCTTCCGCTGATAAGCCTTCAACCAGATCCGTAGTGAAGGTTGCGATACCGCACTGGCGTGGCAGGTAGTTGCCGATGACGGCAACGGAATTGATTCCCTCATAATACTTAATAACAGATGTCATAACCACTACCTTTTTGTTTTACATTTATCTTCCATTTGACCTGCCCCCCATCAATGTACCACTCCTAGAGAGACTTTTGCGGCCATAAAAGCCTCTGGTGCCGGTGGTCTGTAACCCAGAGAACTATGAGGCCGATTGCAATTATATTCCCATCGCCAGTGCTCCAAAAGCACTCTGACTTCCAATAACGTATCAAAGATTTCACGATTCAGCAACTCATCTCTGAGTTTTCCGTTGAAGGATTCCACATAACCGTTTTCCCAGGGACTGCCCGGCTCTATGAACAGGATTCCGATACCCAGATTTTTCAGCCATTTTCTGACTGCTTTCGCTGTAAATTCGGGGCCGTTATCGGATCGTATATAATCCGGTGTTCCACGGCTGATGAAGAGATCATAGAGCTGGTCGAGAACATCCTGGGATCGAAGACTCCTGGCAGCGGTGAGTAATAAACATTCCCTTGTGTATTCATCGATAATGACCAGGATCCGGACAGCTCGGCCGTCCGTGGTTCTGATCATGACAAAATCATAACTCCAAACATGATCTTTCCTCTCCGGACGAAGCCTGATACAGGATCCATCTGTTAGCCACAGCCGACCTCTTTTAGGCTGCTTTTTAGGAACTTTCAAGCCTTCCTGCCTCCAAATCCTTTCCACCCGCTTGTGGTTCACTTTCCAACCCTCATTCCGCAGAACGGCTGTTATCCGGCGGTATCCGTAACGGCCGTATTGACTGGCCAGAGTGACAATGCTTTCCACCAATCTTTCCTCATCTTCCGGCACATTCCGTGTGTGCCGTTGTGTGGACCGGGGCTGACCCAGTACCAAACAAGCTCTTCGCTCTGATACACCCAATGTCCGGCAAACATGTTCTACCGCCCGGCTCCTCTTTGCCGGGCTTAGAAGTTTCCCCGGTTTGTTTCCTTTAAAATGGCATTGTCCAAAGAGAGGTCAGCCACCAGTTTCTTCAGCCGGGAGTTTTCCTTCTCAAGCTCTTTGAGACGCTTGGCCTGGTCCACTCTCATACCTCCGTACTCTTTTCTCCATCGATAGAAAGTCTGTTCTGCAATTCCTAATTTCCGAGTGACTTCGCCAACTTTTGCACCTTGATTCAGTAATACCTCAGCCTCTCGAAGCATTGTAATAATCTGTTCTGATGTGAAGCGTTTCCTGCCCATTCTCTACTCCTTTTATAGCCTCAAATTCTAACATAACTTGTGGATCGATTTGAGGGGGGCAGGTCAGCTATGTAAGAGATCAAATAAAAGAGTATAAGAATAACAATCCCGCCTAGTATATCCCGCCACCTGCCCAGATAGTTACAAATATTCCCGGTTTTTTGTCGTACAAAAATCTCCCAAATGTTGTCTTAGACGGCCATGCGGTCGGGGGCTATATTTAGGGTGAGACATCAAATAGGAGGCTGGTGAAAATGGGAGAAACACAAAACAGAATGAAGGAGGGGAGGTTCCGGGCAAAGATGAATCAAATGGATCTCTGGCTAAAAACCGGGATCCATTATTCAACAATCTCCCGTATGGAGCGAGGCTACATCAAACCCACCCCCGAACAGGCCGAAGGGCTGGCGAAGGCCCTGGGGGTGAAAAGGGAATGGCTGTTTCCGGACACAGAGGAGGAGGCCGGCTGACCATGCAAAGGCGCTGGATATCCGTTAGGGAGGCTGCCGAATATCTCGATCTCCACGTAAAGACGATCTATGGCCTGGTTGCAAGGGGCACCATTCCCTTCAGTAAGATCAGCGGGTATGGGATCCGAATCGATCGGAAGGCGCTTGACCGGATGCTTGAAGACGCTACCGTTATGCCTCGGAACCTGATTTTACATTAGGGAAAGAACCATGCCGGATGACCGAGTAAAGAAGCGCGAGCGGGAGCTGGTGAGGCGAACCATCCATAAGCTCGATGCAGAGGGGTATTATGCGAGCAAAGCCGAGGGCCGATTTGCTATCATGGCGAGCGCCCTTGCCCTTGATTTGGGCGGGCTAAGGATCATCAAGTCAGTCATTGGGTACATCTCCAGGGAAGAGCTTGATCTGCTGCTGAACTTCCAGGGGCTACCGGAGAGGGTGCGCTGCATCATTGAGGTGTGGTTCTTCAAGGAGCGGGGCAGGGGGCCGGAGGAGCGAAGGCGCCTACTCTATAACCGGCCAAGCCAAAGAAGAGGGGACTTACTCCGAATTCATGTCAAATGATATTTCCAACCCCAACCAGGCAAATCCCCCCGTTAAGGTTGCGATTCCTCCGCTTGGTGCCCCGTTTCGTTGACATAACAAAAAAGCGGAAATTTCCCATGATATTTTAATAAGGAGGGGGGAATAGAAGTTTATTTGCGATCCCCCGGGAGCGTAAGTGAGAGGCAAGATGAGGCAAGAAGAAGATGTGCATTCCTTCCGAGTCAGACAATCCCACCGACTTACATCCCACGGGCCAAACAAATACCCGAGCCTTATCAATACCATGGAGGTAAATCATGGAGAGTAATGTAATCCAGACAAAGGATCTATACCTTGGCGCCCTTCTATATTCCGGGGGGGTTCCCCTTGAGACCTTCGAACGGGGGGGCGGCTTCACGGTATTTGTCTTTAAGAACACAGAGGAGGCCAATAAGCTGGTCAGGGCTTATCTTGCGGGAGCCGCCCAGGTCAACCTCCGGGCCTTCAAGAACTCATTCAGGGACCTTAGGAGCCTTGCGCATGGGGATATCGCGGCCCCTTGCAGGGTGAGGTGAGGGGAGTGGAAATGCCAAAGGAAGCCGAAGGAATCGAGAGGCCCGTGAGGGTCAGCATATATCTTTATCCCTGGATGATCAGGAGGATTGAGAAAATCGCCAAGGGCCGCGGACTCCGAAAGCGCCACGTGATAATGCAGGCCGTTCAAAGGTTCATATTCGCAGAGGAACAGAGAAGGCAAGATGTTGAACAATAAAGAAAAAAGACAGGCGGGCAGACGGCCTGACACAAGGTTCTGGATGTTCAGCGAGCAGTGGCTCTTCGGGTCCACGCGCAGCGAGATGACACACTCGGAGCGGGCGGTATTCATCGACCTCCTGGCGCTGGCCTCCATGCAAGGCGGAAAGATTGAGGTCTATGCTCGCGAACAGCTCGCAAGCCAGCTTTTATGTCCACTCGAACTGCTCAATAACACCATTGAGAAGTGTATAAATAATGGGAAATTCCGCAAAACATTTAATAAAAAGGAAAATAAAGAAGTTTTTTATGTGGTGAAATGGCGCACCTATCAGCCCGAATATTTATGGCCCCAACCCAAGAAAACGGAGGGAAAGAAGCGATGCGCAAAAGCGGGGGGAAGCGATGCGCATGTGGATAACAGAAGAGAAGAGAAAAGAAAAGAAGAGAAAAAAGATGAAGAGAAAAGAGAAGAGGCCTACTTTGAAGAATTCTGGAAAGCGTATCCAAGGAAGGTTGAAAAGAAAGACGCCCTTGCTGTTTGGCGGAAATTAAATCCTCGCGATCACGGCGATGTCATCACCGCTGCACGTCACTATGCTATCGCCATGCAGGCCGAGAAACAGGAGATGCAATTCATCAAGCACCCGAAGACATTTCTTAATCCCGATAAAGAGCGATGGAAAGACTATCTGCAAAAACCGGTAAAGCCCGTATCCGGCGAATACAAAGAAACACTCAAGGCATTTGGGGTGATTAAGTGAGGCCAGAGGAAACGCTGCCCCCTCCCCCGCACAACCTCGAGGCAGAACGAGCCGTACTCGGCGGCATCCTACTCAATAACAATAAGCTCGATGTGGCTGAGGGCATCATAACTCCGGCCGATTTCTACCACGATAAACACCGGATAATCCTCAGCGCAATAAAGACGCTGATGGAGCGGGGGGATAGGGCTGATCTGATAACGCTTACCGACTACCTCATACGGGATAAGCGCCTGGATTCCGTTGGCGGTGCAGCATACCTATCGAGTCTCCTTGATGGACGTATCGCCTCTGCTGTTGAAGATCACGCGAAGATTGTCCAGGACTTAGCACGCCGCCGGCGGCTGATCGAGGTTGCCACGCAGACGATTACGGACGCGCATGGAAAAGAAACGACAGAGACGCTTTTAGACAAGGCCCAATCTGAGCTTATGGAGATATCGGGTAAGGGGCTGAGTGGGCTTGAGGACTCATCGTTCGAGGCTGTAATCCAGGCATATGACACTCGGGTGAAAACTCCTCGCTCACAGATAGGGACAGGGCTTCCAACGTTTGACAGGATGATTCGGGGATTTAACTTCGGTCAGCTGGGTGGAATCGCATCACGTACAGGGGTTGGAAAAACATTTCTAGCGATGAATCAGATTGCTCACAACATCAAGATAGCACGAGGGGAAAGCGCTACATTTAAAATCTCAGAGATAGGGTTCTTTTCAATGGAAATGGGGCGAGAGGACGTTGGAGAGCGAAGCCTCCAGAATTTTTTCAACATGGGGCGAGATGAGGTTGAAAGACGATACAAATTAGGCGAACTCAACATGGATGATTTTTTGGAGTTCTACAGGGGACACCATGTTTATACTCGCCCGTATTCACCAGAATCGTTAACTAGGGCCATCCTGCGAGACGGCCTAAAAATAATATACATCGACCACTTGGGGCTTATGGAGGGTGAGACGGACATCTCCGAGTATCAGCGAATGTCTCAGGTTATCCGGCAAATGAAGCAGATAGCAAAGAGGCATAACGTGTTCATCATGAACCTACTACAGATAAGCCGGAAGGGTGGAACGGGAGCAACGCCCGTCACGATGGATATGATACGTGACTGTGGAAAGATTGAGGAAGACACGGACTTTATCATTGGCGCATGGGATCCGTCAAAGGCTGAGGATTGCGACCCTTACTGGGAAGGCAAACTTGCGGTGCAACTGCTCAAGAATAAACGTGGAGAGTGGGGCAAGTCGCTTGTCTGCTCATTCGATACAAGGTCCCGCCGGCTCATCGAAATCGGTGGCCGGGAGGACATCCCGCCCGATACCGCTGAGACTGATAGTGATGGCAACGGACGGGGGCCGATGGAGAGCGTCAAGAATAGAGGGAGGCAATATGCGTAATGATACTTCGCTATTTGAAAGGGCGATGCGCAATCTGATTTCAGGGGGGAGCAATGCCACCCATGGATAGCCTTGACGCAACCAGGGACGACATGCTCCGTGAGATAGCCAAGGCGGGGAAGCGCATCCAGGCGGCGAAACGGTGGAGCGACAAGGCGATGATGGGGAGAGGATGCGCGCCCTAGGGGTTGCGGGCTCAGCGGAAACGGAAGCGCCGGCAGGGCTTTAGTACAGGGGGTGCCCGGGGTCAATATTTCGCTGTGTCGCATACCAACTCTTATGTCAACTAGGAATCGCCGTAAATTGTTTATATTCAACACCTTAATATTTTTGAAATTTTATCCCGTTTTATGGGCGCGGTTTCTCGATTTAACGGGAAAAGTACCCCTGAAAAACGGTCATAATGGGAGGCAGGGGGGGCGATATCCCCCCAATAATCGCCCGAAATGGGATACACAAAAAGCGGGCGATTTTACCTCGAGCTGGATCCACAAGAGAAAAGCGAGGGAGAAAAGGAGTGCAATATGCCAAATCAAAAACTAATTAAGAAGTTCGACAAGAATGCCGCGGAGGTAGTCAAGGTGCAGATCCAAGACTATCAGGGCAGTGAGTATGTAGATCTTAGGGTTTGGACAAACAGCAGTCATGACGATTCAGGTGAAGAGAGGCCGACCAGGAAGGGCATTACCCTGAACACAGAGCTGCTTCCTGACCTGATCGAGGCCCTACGGTCAGCACAGAGCGTTATTGAGGGGAAATAGGAGGGTGGCATGGTTAAGCAAAATCAAGACATGACTCCCAAACAGAAGCGGTTCTGTGAAGAATACCTTGTCGACCTCAATGCAACTAAGGCCGCGATCCGGGCCGGCTACAGCAAAAAGGCGGCAGCCGAACAGGGATATGACAACCTCATAAAACCTCATATTAACGCGCACATTCAAGGGCTCATGAAGAGGCGGTCCGAAAAGACAGAGGTTACGGCTGATAAGGTCCTTCTTGAACTTGCGATTATTGCCTTTTCTGATATCGCCGATTACTTGGAAATTGACGAAAACACTGGAGCCGTCCGGGCCAAGGGTATCAAGGAGATGCCTGAGAGCGCCAGCCGGGCCCTCAAGTCAATAAGGGAGGACCGGGCGATAAAGGAGGACGCGGGCGGTCAGAAGGTTACGGTATACGACAAGGTGGCATTCACCACCCACGACAAAATCAAGGCCCTTGAGCTTGTGGGCCGACACCTGGGAATGTTTAAAGACATAGGCCTGCTGAGCAATCCAGTTGTATTTCAGGTATCTGAAAAGTTTATGCCAAACCTAGAGAACAGAAACAAGGATAACAAGAATTAAAGCAAAGCCTCAATGGGGCGAATAGATCAAGGGGAGGGCACAACAAGATCAGGAGAAAAAAATGTCAGATGTAAAATTCATAATCACGGCGGATTCCACCGGAGCGATCAAGAGCATTAAGGGATTAGAGGGCAAGTCGGAGCCCGACAACTAGGGAAGCTTGTCAAAGATGTCGCTCGGGTCCTGTTCACGGAGCAGCTTAATGGCCAATCGAACGAGTTCACTGGCAGAGACTTTTCGATTTGCCTTTCGGTTTATCTCTTTGGTGAAACGCCTTAAGGTCTCGAGCTCATCCTCTGGCATTGAGAAGGAGTGGGAAACGATTCTTTTCTTTTCCGGCGGTGACAAGTCTATAAGAAAATCCCTGGGATCTGGGGGGATGCTATTCTTGTCAATGTTGTGCTTTTTAATTTTCAGATCTAGGGTTTGCCTGGATACTCCCAATTCCTTTGCGGTAGCGCTCTTGCGCCAGGAGTTTTTTTCAAGGGCTTTAAGGATGACGTATTTCTCAAACAGCTCAGTTTTATCAAACATTGTATTTGATTATAGATGCCAAGCGCACAATAAATCAAACGCTCAGTTTTGGCATTCCCTGACG
>JAFDAE010000088.1 GCA_019314005.1 Deltaproteobacteria bacterium
ATCTCTTTCTTTTTTGATTCGGCGGGTTCTTTCATTCGCTATGTTTCTTGATGATAGACTCTTTTTTTCAACTCTGTGCCGCATTTTAAAAAGGGTCTTTAGTAGATTTTGAAACAGTTTTTGGTAAAGATCTGACAACCTTTTGTCAGAAGATGGCTTTGGTTGAACAATCAGGCCAACTCGACTCTCAATTGGTCAAGTCATTAATGTTTGATCGTTTCGTCATCAGTCCCCAAACGCCGTCTTGATCACCTCACCCATCTTGTCTACGAAATGAAAATCGAGACTCTTAAGAACGTTCTTGGGGATGTCTTCCAGATCCTTTTTGTTCCATTTTGGTATGATGAGGGTTTTTATTCCTCTTCGATGGGCTGCCAACACTTTCTCTTTAACCCCGCCAACCGGGAGTACTTGACCCCTTAGGGTAATCTCTCCTGTCATAGCGAGATCTTTGATAACCGGCTTCTGCTTCAACATAGATACGAGCGCGGTGAGCATAGTCACACCAGCAGAGGGACCATCCTTGGGAATAGCCCCTGCCGGCACATGGATATGAATATCATGATTGGTAAAAAAATCTTCAGGTATCTTCAGGGTCTTTGCATTGCTCCGTATGTAGCTGAGCGCTGCTGTTGCCGACTCCTTCATTACGTCTCCGAGTTGCCCGGTCAGCGTCAGTCCCTGTTTCCCGTTCATCTTGGTCGCCTCTATGAAAAGAAGTTCACCGCCCGCCGGAGTCCATGCCAGGCCTGTAACCACGCCTGGTGTAGCAGTTCTCATTCCTGTCTCAGAGTAAAAGCGAACAGGCCCCAGGAATTTTTGGGGATCATTTGCCTTGATATGGGTTAGTTCCTTTTTCCCTTCCGCCACCTGGCGTGCAACGCCTCTGCATATGCTTGCGATCTCCCGTTCCAGATTTCTCAGCCCCGCTTCCCGAGTGTATCCTGATATAAGAGCTTTAATTGACGGAGTGCTGAACTTAATGAGTTGCTTGGTAAGCCCGTGGGCTTCTATTTGTCGCGGTATTAGAAATCGCTTTGCAATCTTTACCTTTTCTTCGTCAGTATATCCGAGGAGTTCCAGGACTTCCATACGGTCCCTTAACGCGGGCGGGATAGTGTCGAGCATATTAGCAGTGGTGATAAACATCACCTTGGATAGATCAAAAGCAACGTCAAGGTAATGGTCGGAAAAAGAAAAGTTCTGTTCAGGATCAAGGACTTCCAAAAGGGCAGACGACGGATCTCCGCGGAAATCTGCTCCGACCTTGTCGATCTCATCAAGCATAAAGAGAGGATTATTCGAGCCGGCCCTGCGAATTCCCTGGATAATACGTCCTGGAAGGGCTCCAACGTATGTGCGGCGGTGTCCCCTTATTTCCGCTTCGTCTCTTACGCCTCCTAACGATATCCTGTGAAAATTTCGGCCCAACGCCCGCGCGATAGAACGGCCCAAAGAGGTTTTACCTGTCCCGGGAGGACCCACGAAACAGAGTATGGGCCCTTTTGTGTCGGATTTCAGCTTGCGCACGGCAAGGTATTCTAAAATCCGCTTTTTGACTTTTTCCAATCCGTAGTGATCGTCGTCCAAAACTTTCTGCGCTTTCTTAATATCAAGGTTGTCCTCTGTGCTTTCATTCCATGGAAGCGCGGTAAGCCAGTCAAGATATGTTGCAGCCACAGTATATTCAGAGGAAGAAGGATGCATTCGAGCTAATCGATTCAGTTCACGATCCGCCTCTTTTTTTGCCTCTTCCGGCAGTCCCTTTTCTTCGATTTTTGTCCGGTATTCTTCTGCTTCTACCGACCTTTCGTCCTTTTCACCCAGTTCTTCCTTGATTGTTTTGAGTTGTTGACGAAGATAATATTCCCGCTGACTTTTATCAATGTCCTGTTTTACCTGGGATTGGATTTTTTGCCCAAGCTTTAATATTTGAAGCTCTCGGTTGATGAGATTGTTTACTTTTGTTAGCCGTTTTTTGACGTCGATGGTTTCCAGGATCGATTGCTTTTCTTCCTTGGACAGATTAAGACTGGATGCGATCAGGTCTGCTAATATACCCGGCTCTTCGATTGACTTGACAAGCGCTCCCAACTCCTTTGGGAGATAAGGGGAAAGCTCCAATACATGTTTAAACAACCCTACCAGATTGTTCATGAGCGCGTCCACCTCAAGATCTTTGATCACCGTGTCGGTTAGAGGCTCAATCTTAGCGTTAAGATACGGCTTCTTTCCAACATATTCTATGATTTTGAACCGGCTCAAGCCCTGCACCAGTATCTGAATTCCTTTTTCATCCGACTGGGCCATTCTCAGGATCATAGCGGCCGTCCCGATATTGTACAGGTCCTCTGCTTTGTGAGCGCCGGCCGTTTCCTTCTTTTTTGAGACTACCAGGCCGACTATACGGTCTTTGCCCATTGCGTCATCGACCAAATGTTTAGATTCCTCCTGCCAGACCAGCAGGGGTAGCACCATTCGCGGGAAGAGGGTCATGTCAAGAACGGGCAGTATTGGTAGGACTTCAGGGAGCTTGGTGGAACCAGTACCACTCAGAGGACTGCTTTCAGGTTGGTTTTCATTTTCATTCATGATTCGTTTCTCCCAACATTATTAAGGTAACGCAGATTGTTCGCTTCAAAAGGATGCCACAAATAAATAGACGCATCAAACACCCAGGTACGGATTCTCGCGGAAGTGATCTCAAACCTCCTCGATTGGAATTTGGTGGACCTTGTCAGGGACACGTTTGGTCATTTTAATATTTAAGATTCCGTCGTTATAGGATGCTGTAACTTCGTTTACGTCGATTGGAACCGGAAGCATCAGAATCCGTTCAAAACTTCCGTAAGGTATTTCAGCTAAATGATATTTTAGAACTGCGGATCTATGGGGCTCCTCCCTTTTGCCGGATATTTTAACTGCGCCGGAATCTATTTCTACAACAAGATTTTCCTTTTTTACCCCTGATACCTCGCAGACAATCATAATCGCATCGTCTGTTTCAAAGATATCCATTTGAGGACGCCAGGCCTCTCCGGGGAGAACTGCAAGGAGGGGGTTGACACGTTGAAACATGTCATCTATAGTTTTTTGAATACGGCTGTGCATTTGTCCCAAATTTTTCCCAAAGCGAATTTTTATGTATTCCATTGGTATCTCCTTAATACAGCTCGTCTTTCATTCTTCTATAAACTGGGATCATACACATTTGATTAGACGTTTAATACAGATTTTAAAATAAACTTTAACCCCGGACTAAGTTCTACTATATATAGAGAAGGTGTTTGGATTTTAACAAAAGTTGGTTGAAAAAAAAGACGTGCCAGTCTATTTGTGTACCACATAATACTATTTAAAATCATTTTTGTAAAGGGAATCTACAAGCTGAAAATTACCATTGCACAATTGAATCCCACGATAGGCGACATTGACGGCAACCTTGCAAAGCTAAAGAAAACATTGTCTTCCTCATGCAAGGATTCTCCGGACCTTGTTGTTTTTCCTGAGTTATTTCTGATTGGGTACCCTCCCTATGATTTTTTGCAGAATGACCAATTTGTTAAAAAGGCGGAAAGAGGGATACAAGAGATCGTTGAGGAATCAACAAAATATCCCCGGACAGGCATATTATTCGGTACTGTACAACACACGGGAAAGGAGGTGGGGACAGGTCTCTATAATTCGGCTCTTCTGGTTTGTTGCGGAGAGATCCTGGCAAGTCGACATAAGTCATTATTGCCCACGTATGATGTCTTTGACGAAGCCCGATTTTTTGATTCAGCCCCTAATGTACAAGTAGTAGAGTTCAAGGATGAGATACTTGGTATTTCGATTTGTGAGGACGCATGGAATGATCAGTCCGTATGGCGTGGGAGATACTATCCCATAGATCCGATGAAGGCCTTGGCTGAACAGGGGACGTCATTATTTATTAACCTTTCTGCATCCCCTTTTCATACAGAAAAGGATGCAATTCGGTACAGACTTTTTCAAAATCATGTTCGAAAATATAGCATACCTCTCCTTTTCGTCAATCAGGTAGGAGGGAATGACGAGCTGATCTTTGACGGAAAAAGCATGTATATGGACAGTAACGGGAAGCCCGCGCTGATTTTTCCTTCATTTGAGGAGCACATTGAAACAATCGATACCGCTACATTGCATGGCACAGACCCATATGTGCCTGAAGAAAAGATCGAGTCTGTTTTCAGGGCGCTGGTTTTGGGGATCAAGGATTACATGAGTAAGTGCGGATTTTCAAAGGCGGTTCTCGGCCTTTCCGGGGGGATTGATTCCGCAGTTACATGCAGTTTGGCCGCTGAAGCCGTAGGGAACGAGAATGTATTGGGGATTTCAATGCCCTCTTTGTATTCTTCGAAAGGGAGCATAGAAGATTCCAGAAAGCTCGCCGAGAACCTTGGAGTATCGTTTAAGGTTATACCTATTTCTGATGTATTCTCTTCTTACTGTGATACCCTGCAAGAGCATTTTGCGGAAAAAGCGGTCGATGTCACCGAAGAAAATATCCAAGCACGAATTCGTGGGAATATATTGATGGCTTTTTCCAACAAATTTGGACATCTTGTTCTCTCAACCGGCAATAAAAGCGAACTGGCAGTGGGCTACTGTACCCTGTACGGGGACATGAGCGGTGGGTTGGCGGTACTTTCTGATGTCCCCAAAACAATGGTCTACAAATTAGCCGATTATATCAACCGAAGATCCGAGACTATTCCACGGGAAATTATTAAAAAACCGCCATCAGCAGAATTAAAGCCGGGGCAATTGGACCAGGATACACTACCTCCGTATGAGGTATTAGATAAGGTCCTTTTCCTTTATCTGGATGAAGGATTTTCTGGTGAAGAGATAGTCCTCCAAGGATTTGATCCGAAATTAGTACAATGGCTTGTTGAAATTGTTGACAAAAACGAGTATAAAAGGAGGCAAGGGGCTCCAGGCTTAAAAGTGACCAGTAAGGCCTTTGGTATGGGGAGAAGGATGCCGATTGCGGCACGGTTTGTTAGATGATAAATGATATGACCAAAACAAACTCGTCAAAGACTTTTTATGAGATTATCAAAAGATGATTTAAAGATTGGATTGAACAATGGCTATTATAGAGAGAAGAAGAGAGGATAGAACATTCAAGTCTTTTAAAAACATTTTAGTGATCGACGACGAACCCAATATGCGCCATGTCCTGTCGATCATCTTAAAAAAAGCCGGTTATACCGTCACTACTGCGCCGGAAGGCAGAGAGGGGTTGGCTCTGTTTGAGGAGGGTGATTTTGACGCGATTCTTTGCGATATAAGAATGCCGGCGATGGACGGAATCGACTTTCTTAAATCTGCCATCGGACGAAGGGCTGAAGCAATAGTCGTTATGATGTCCGCCTATGGAACCGTGGATACTGCTGTAGAGGCCATGAAATTGGGCGCCGCGGATTATATCTCCAAGCCGTTCAAACCGGATGAGATCCTCGTAAAGCTGAGACAAACAGAAGAAAAGATACAGCTCAGGCATGAGAACGCCCTGCTGAGAGATGCGGTTAGGGAGACTTTTGGATTTGAGAATATTGTCGCCAAGAGCAAAGCCATGCGCGATATATTTAAAACAGTCCAAAAGATCGCAGAGCATAAAACGACCGTTTTGATTACTGGGGAAAGTGGAACAGGAAAAGAGCTTATCGCAAAAGCGATTCACTATAACGGTATTCGAAAAAATGCGCCCCTGGTTGCACTTAACTGTGGAGGAGTCCCTGAACATATTTTGGAAAGTGAACTTTTCGGTCATGTTAAAGGGGCATTTACTGATGCCATCCGTGATAAAAAAGGCCTCTTTGAAGAGGCAAGTGGTGGAACTCTTTTTTTGGATGAGATAGGCGAACTGTCCATGTCGCTTCAGGTGAAATTGCTGCGCGCGTTGCAAGAAGAAGAGATTCGTCCTCTTGGGAGTAACAAGTCAATCAAGGTGGATATCCGCGTACTTGCGGCAACGGCAAAGGACCTTTCAGAAGAGGTAAAGAATAATGCCTTCAGGGATGATCTATATTATAGAATTAATGTCCTGCCGATAGTCCTGCCACCCCTCCGAAAACGAAAAGAGGACATTCCTCTTTTGGTTGAACATTTTATTAGGAAATTCAACTTACGTCTTAATAAAACAGTTCGTGGAATTCATCCAAACGCCATTCAAACGCTTATGGAGCGTACCTGGAGAGGCAACGTTAGGGAACTTGAAAACGTGATAGAACGCACAATGGTGATGATGGATCATGATAGTATCAATATTGAAGACTTGCCGAGTGAGGTCAAAGAAGACATGGAGCGCGGGAGTGGCTTTCCTTTCGACTCTTTGTCTATCAAAGAGGGTACTGTTTATCTTGAAAAGATATTAATAGAAAAGGCCCTTAAACATACGAAAGGAAACCGGACCAAGGCAGCCAAAATTCTTGAAATCAGCCATCCCACCCTGTTGTATAAGATGAAGGAGTATTCCGTTAAATAGTGTCCACCCAGAAATGGCATCTTTTGTCCCAATACAGCGTTCTCCGCAGGTTTCTATCCTCGACGTAGCAATGCTACGCCTGCGGTAGAAACCTTTGTGCGGCCTTGTCTTGGGACAAAATCTACCACTTCTGGATGGACACTAAACAAAGGAGGTTCTTATGGTAGATCTAAAACAAGCGTATAAGACTGTGATGGAGGACCATTTTACCGATACTATTACCATTTCTTTCGGAGATCAAAAGCTGGTTTATCAGAAGCGGGCCTGGAAGATTCCTGATTCTGCGTCAGGGGAGCTGGTGGAAAAGGGGCTCAGGTACGGAGAAAATCCGGGGCAGGAAGCAGCTCTGTATATGCTGGTCAATGGAAATCTGGTTCTTGGGGAGTGTCGGTTTATTGACCCTGGGAAAGGCCTGGTGAGCGCCATTAGCGAGGCAGACATGCTTCAGGCAGGGAAACACCCCGGAAAAACAAACCTTACTGATATTGACAATGGCCTGAATGTCATGAAGTACCTGATGAGTAAGCCGACCGCGGTTATACTCAAACACAACAACCCCTGTGGCGTAGCTTCTGCCGACGTTTTGGCCAAGGCCTACGCGCGGGCAAACCGCGCTGATCGCATCGCGGCCTTCGGAGGATGCGTTGTTTTTAACCGGGCCCTTGATATTGAGACTGCTGAATTGATCCGTGAAAATTACTTAGAAGTGGTGGCGGCTCCTGACTATGAAGAGGGGGCGGTAGAGATTTTGAAGAAAAGTAAAAACCTCCGCATCGTTCAGATTACAAGGATAGATCGTCTCCAGGAGTATAGCCAAATGCGTTTTGTCGATATTAAATCGTTAATGGACGGCGGCCTCATTGTCCAGCAATCTCCCCTCAATCGAATACGATCCAGGGAGGATTTTACAATAGCGGAGACCACGTATAAGGATAAGACGTACGGGATCGACAGGGAGCCGACGGAAAAGGAATATTCGGATATGCTCTTTGGATGGTCCGTGGAACAGGGTGTTACTTCCAATTCGGTCCTCTACGTCAAAGACGAGACGACAGTGGGGGTCGGGACCGGGGAACAGGACCGGGTAGGTGTTGCTGAGATCGCTATTTACAAGGCGTATACAAAGTACAAAGATACCCTCTGTTACGACCGGTTTCAGATACCGTACAAAACTCTGGAGATGGAGATCGCCGACGGTAAAAGGCCGATGGGTGATAAGGAGGCCATTGACAAGGAAACAGACGTGGCCAAGGCAGGGTTGATCGGAGCCACCATGGTTTCAGACGCCTTCTTCCCTTTTCGTGACGGAGTTGATGTGGCCATTAAAGAGGGGATTTCGGCAATCGTACATCCCGGGGGTTCATTAAGGGATTTCGCATCGATTCAGGCGTGCAATGAGGCATCCCCAAAGGTGACAATGGTATTTACCGGTCAGCGTGCGTTTAAGCACTAAGAATAAATGAAAGTGAACTAAAGTTTGAAGTGCCTAAAGTTATGGTAGTGTCCCAATTTGTAACTGCTCAGGTTCAAAGTTCAGGGGTTCACGGTTCTGGGTTACCTTTCTTTCTTTAACCTTCACTAACCTTGAACCTCTGAACCGTGAACCTAACAACCTGAGTAGTTACCCCAAATTAAGATTGACTGCGCCGAAGGCGCACTCCATAACTTTACACTTCAAACTTTAGGC
>JAFDAE010000426.1 GCA_019314005.1 Deltaproteobacteria bacterium
CGGCAATATTTGACAAGGATGCACCGGAGGACTTTTTCCCCGGTGTTTGTCTATCAGCAATCGAGGATTTTGACGATATAGACGTTGCAAACTTCCCGGATTTAGTAGCACATTTAAGAGCGAAAGCCTTTAAGTATTTTGAAGGGATCACGGGAGAAACTTCAGCCTTTTCGGTTACTGACTGGGATATAACTTCCAATGTGGCACAACTGACATTTTCAGGGGCAGCAGCAACTGCAATGCTCGCAGCACTTGCCGAGGATGTACTTGTACATGGATCATATACTAATTGGCGAAGCGTTACCCTTGCCGGAGCTATTGGAGACATAACAGCCGGTGAATATGCCATAACCGACGTAGACGCCGCAGGGCTTACAATTGACTTTGCTTTCACAGCCGGGGATAATTCCGGGGCGGTTACAGCTTCAACAAATTTCTATCAGCATAGAGTGCCTGGAAGTACGACAACAGCCCGACTCATGGAAACAACCGCCCGTACTCTGATATCTGCCAATGATGCAGACGGGGAAGCAATAGCGGGACTGAGGCGGAGAGATAGAAGCCAGGGACATTGGCATGAAATACAGACAGCGTCTAGTAATGTATATGGTTACAGTGCAGCGACTATGGCTCCAGGGGGAAATGGGACTATTGCGATAGATGGGGCACCTAATGCAGATAGATTGCAATCACGAGATTCTATTACAGACACCGTAAACGGAACACCCCGAACCGGAAAAACAACAGATCCACGGGCATTAGTCGGACACATTTATATCTGGGGCAGAACATATCTAGTACCATAGGAGATAACATGAAAAAGCTGTATTTAATCTTTGCCGTTCTGCTATTATTCGGATGTGTACAACCTACAGACGAAATAATTGTTGAAAAAATACTGGAACCGGAAAACATCCCCCCGGTGGTTAAAATCATCGAGGGGAATCAAACCATAGACAACGGCGCAGACATAACCCTGACAACAGATATAACCGACCCGGACAACACTATATTTTTATCAACATGGTCAGTTAATGAGATTGAAATAAACAATCAACAGAATTTCACATTTGCAGCACGTCCCGACAGAGCAACCGATTATAAAATATGTGTGAGTGTTTCAGATGGTGAAGCTGAATGCGGTGACAGTGTAATTATTACAGTACTCGGTCCACCATGGACACCGGAAAAACTTCATGTTTATATCTTCCCGGTTGGTGCTGAGATGAATGATTTTACATGGACAAAGCACTATACAGCAACTGATTCAAATAATTACTGGACAGTAATGAACGGGGCAAACCTGAAGGTTCAAGAACACAATCAATTTTTCCCAGATGATCCCTGGCATTATATCGGGGGTGGTATATGATTTATTTAATAGGAGCTCTCATCTTAGCCTCTGTAGTTATCTTTTTTCAAATAAAAAGCGGCCGCAAAAAGAATAATGAAATCTCAGGGCTTAAAGATGAGGTGTACAACCTTGCTGAAACAATAGAAGACCGTAACGAAACAATCAATAATTTGGAGGAAATCAACCTTGAAACAGCCAAAAAGAAAAAGAAGATTCGCACTGGTTCTAATACTGATAAGTTTAACAATTCTCTTAATGAGTTGTCGGACGTGCCCGCCGATAGTGGAACCGGTAAAGATTGATTTAGTTTTTCCGGTATTCCCTGAACCTGCAGGACAGGCAACATACAACGATGATACAGGAATTGTCTCAATGCCTCTTGATTATTGGTTATTGATTACCGATTACAAGATAGATGTTAACGGGGTTAAAAATAAGTACGAAGAGATATATAATTAATAAGGAGTGAATTATGGGTAAAATTATAGAGATCGGGGACACAATCAGAATTGAAGACGGGCCACCCAGAAAAAAAGCAACCGCAACGGCTGAAATTTTAGACGATAAAGTAACAGCAAAGCATTATCAGAAAGGCAGATTTGACGCCATGGGGAAAACTATTGTACTCGGTGAAGAAATGACCTTTCTGGATTATTACGGAAAGCATGTATTCTATGTCTATAAACATGACGGGGAAAGATGGCAACCCGTTGGCGTGGCAGAAACAGAAGACGAAGCCCACACAATAGCAGAGGGGGTGTAAAGTGGCACATATAAGCGATAATGTATTAGATGCAGCAGCAAGTTATATTTCAGCAAATGGCGACAGAGTAGATATCTGCTCACAGGAACCTGCAACCTATACAGAGGCAACAAGTACTTATACTCTGGGAAATGAAACTTCTAACTCTTATACCGGCCCTGCTGCCGGAGATGTAAGCGGAAGGAAAATAACCCTTGATGCCATTGCAGCCGGAACAGTAAGCGGAACCGATACGGCTACGCACTGGGCTATTTCCAAAACATCAGCAACCGCCGACTTATTAGTTGC
>JAFDAE010000427.1 GCA_019314005.1 Deltaproteobacteria bacterium
ATCCCCGGTACCGGCCAGGGACTATACTTTTCCAAGGAAATTATTCGACTGCATGGTGGGTTTGTTGGATATGAAGCTGTGCCGCCGGGCAACAAGTTCTATTTTATACTCCCCCAATCATAGTGTCCACACAGAAACATGCCATACTTGAGACCGTTGCATAACGCGACATTTTTTCGTCAGGCAAGGAAGGCGAAAATTTTGACCGCAGGAATACATTATGTATTTCGAGGATCAAAATTTGAAGCCTGACGCCGCATCACGGGCACGAAGTGAAGCGTCAGCGCTCATAATGGCAGTTATGCAACGGTCTCACTTATCCTCGCGGGTGATACTCCTGATGTACCCGCTTGAGCCGTTCCCTTGCCACATGAGTATAGATCTGAGTAGTAGAAATATCCACGTGACCCAACATGATCTGAACAGACCGCAGGTCTGCTCCATGTTGCAGATGAGTGGCAAAGGAGTGTCGCAGGGCGTGGGGATAAACCTTTTTAGGTATTCCAGCCTGAACCGCGTAACGCTTTAAAAGCTTCCAAAACCCCTGGCGAGTTAAACACTTCCCTGATCGGTTAACAAATAGATAAGAACTGTTACGTCCTTTAAGGAGCGCCCTTCTTCCGTTCTTCAGATATTGTTCAACCTGATTCTTTGCGATAAGCCCGATGGGTATAACCCGCTCTTTGGAACCCTTTCCAAACACTTTTACAAAACCGGCGTCAAGATTAATTTCCTGCAATTGGATTTTAATAAGCTCTGAGACCCTTAATCCGGCCGCGTATAAAAGTTCCAGCATGGCTGAGTCTCTTAGTCCAAGAGGTGTCTTAATATCTGGTGCGGCCAAGAGTCTTTCGACTTCTTTAACGTGTAAAAAGTTTGGCAGTTTTTGCAGCCACTTTGGGATATCTATTAATTGGGCAGGGTTGGCCCTCAGTATCCCTTCCTTTGTCAGGAACCGATAAAAAGCCCGAAGTGTTACTACGTGTCTTGCCCTGCTCCGTGGTGACAGCCCTGTTCTTTGTAGCGCTATCAAATAACCTAATATATGTGTGGTATCTGAATCGGAGATATCTGAAACCCCTTTTTCCCCTAAAAATGTAAGGTAACGGGCCAAATCTCTGCTGTATGCCTCCAATGTATTCGAAGAAAGCCCTTTTTCCACCACCAAAAAATCAGTAAATCGGTCTACCAGATTATCCATAGATCCCTTCAGGGAGCGCCCACAATCAATACTATTGACTTAAGCACATTTAGTTTTGAACCGCAGAATTTCGAACAAGGAATATTGAATATCGAAGTAATGGAACACCTTATTAAACTTCATAATTCGACATTCCTTGTTCAATATTCGATATTAAATAACAAGCATGATTTTCCTTAATTCAACTTATTTGTCAAACAAGAGCACAGGCATCTTATTTAATACTTCTGCCCTCTTTTCCTGCACAACTACCATGTTTTCCAGCCGTACTCCGCCCCATCCGGGTATATATATTCCCGGTTCCACAGTAACCACCATGCCGGGTTCAAGTATGATATCGTGAGTGGGGTTCAGTGCCGGTTTTTCGTGCACGGCCAACCCTACACCATGGCCCAGACCATGGCCAAATTTCCCCTTAAAGCCCTTTTTATCTATATGATCACGTGCGACCTTATCGACAGACTTGCTACTGACACCAGCCTTTATGCTCTCAATTGCTCTTTGTTGAGCATCGTAAACGGCTTGAATGACATTTCTGAATTTCGTATCCGGTTTCCCAAGAATTACCGTCCGGCTCATATCAGAACAGTAACCGTCCAACCGTGAGCCAAGGTCAAAAAGGATCGGTTCTCCGCTCTTAATTTTTCGGTCCGCGGGAATGGCATGTGGAAGAGCAGAGTTTTCACCGGAGGCAACAATTGGAGAAAATGATACCTCCTCTGCCCCTCTTTCTCGTATCTCCCTTTCAATAGACCATGCCACATCCTTTTCCGACATCCCGGGGGCGAGCCCGTTTAAAATCGCAGTGAGTGCTAATTCCGTTATCGCAATGGAACGTTTGATCGCCTCTATTTCAAAGTCTTCCTTGATGATTCGAAGACCTTCCACCATCCCCTCACACGGAACAAGGTCAACTGATATCCCACTCTTTTGCAGAGCTTCGGACACCTTCTGAAACTGGAGATAAGAAAGGCGGCCGGCTTCAAAACCAAGGCGTTCGGTCTTTAGATCTTTTAATATCCCCGGCAAGAGATCAATAATACCTTTTGTGTAGCATAGAGGTTCAAAGCTCGGCGCTTCGTTCCCGGCCTGTTCAATATAACGGGAATCAGTAGTTAGGAGTTGTCTGCTTTGGGCAATAAAGAGCGCCCCGGCCGACTCGTCACACTGCCCGTCGTGTCCTCTAAAGCCGCTCAAATATTGCCTGTTTTCTTCATTCAGCACCCAAAACGTATCAATTGAGCGGTCGTGCAGATCTTTTCTTAATTTTTCCAGCCTGTGAGCGTATATTCCGCTTTCGTTTATCTTCACGTTCCTACCATTTTCTTTTTTTGTAATAATTTAGCGCTTTGAAAATTTTGCTATTTTCGTTGAAAGAGTCAAATATTATTTGAATATCGAATGTCGAACAAGGAATGTCGAATTACGAAGGTTTGTTCTTTATCATTTACTTCATCATTCATAATTCCTTGTTCGATATTCCGCGGTTCAAAACCGATTCGTAAGGTTGAATTTTTTCAAAAAGCTAAAG
>JAFDAE010000428.1 GCA_019314005.1 Deltaproteobacteria bacterium
GGACTCCGCGCCGACATAGAGCCCTCTGAATCCGGCATCACTCAAAATTTGAGTCATAACAGGAGTCCTGCAAATGTCGTCAATCCTGCCCTCTGCATAAAAAACAACTTTTTCGTGTAACCTGCGCTTGATGATCTCACCACATAAATACTGCACCCTCTTGAGGCTGAAGGTAAAATTGTCATCCGTGAACATAATCCGCTTCGCCCCACAATCGATAAGACTTTCAATCTCATCAATCACGTTACTTATGCTTCGTGTCCTGACGATCTTGTGATACAGCGATTGGATCGAACAAAAAGAACAATTGTGGAAGCAACCCCTGCTCGATGAAATACTCCTCGTCTTGTAACTTTCGTTTTTTACTAAATCGTGTGCAGGTAAGGGGTAAGAATCCAGATCTCTTGTGAATTTTCTGTCCTTGTTATGAACGACATTTCCACCATTTCTAAAACTGACGCCCTCTATGTTTCCAAAGGGCATATTATGGAGAAATTTTTGTGTGACCTCCAAAAAAGAAATTTCCCCTTCGCTTCTGACGATGGCATCAACAGACTTATGTTTCGCCAGTATTGAATCAGAAAGAACAGTTGCGTGAATGCCGCCCATGACCGTCAATATGTCCGGATCAACTTCCTTAACCGTCCGGCAAACTTTAAGTGCCGATTCAAAACTGTTTGACATGGATGTAACTCCGACAATCTCCGGCTTGTCTGCTTGTAGTTGGGTCAATAAATAATCGTAGACATGGGGGGATGGATGAACATCGAGGTCTAAAATGGAAACACTCATATCATTTTTCAGAAGGACTGCCGCAATACATTCCAGCCCCAAAGGGGGAATCTCAGATTTGCCATTGTATTTTGGGTTAACAAGGAGAACGTTCATTTCAAGAAACCTGAGGTGAAACCCTTGAAGGTATTAGAGCCTTTATTCACAACAACTGCGTTTTTTTGCGCAGTTATTAGCATCGGCAACGAAAGGAGTAGGGATTATAGGATTATTTGCTCTTGCCTTCTGATCCCCTAATCCCTTAGCTTTTAGTTCTCATTGCTCGTTGCTCAGTCCTTGCGGCTTGGCTGCCTTAGGGGGTCAGATCAAAGAGCAAGACCTGACCCCACTAAGACCCCACTAATGCTACTTCCCTTCAAATAATTCTTTGTAGGTCACGCGCATCTCTCTCTTCAAAATCTTTCCCGTGGGTGTCTTCGGAAGCGCGTCAAGAAATACCACACCTTTTGGGACTTTAAACATTGCAAGTTCCTTCTTGCAGTGTTCAATTATCTCTTCCTCGGTTATCGTCTCTCCCGCCTTGGGAACGATAACGGCTGTTACCGCCTCGACCCACTTCGGATGATATACACCGATAACGGCTACCTCCTGGACCCGTTTGTCCAGATAAATAGCATCTTCCACCTCACGGGTCGGTACATTTTCACCGCCCGTTTTGATCATATCCTTCTTTCGATCAACCACTTCGATATACCTGTCTTCGTCCAGGACGCCCAGGTCGCCGGAGTGGAACCAGCCACCTGTCATAGCCTCCTCAGTCTTTTCAGGCTCTTTGAAGTACATAGTATAACGTTTCAATAAAACCTTTACAACAAGTATAGTTTATGATATAGCTTCTTCAAAAACTATGGAGGAAGCTATGCCGAAAAAGAGCCAGAGACCCAAATTACAGTTAGATGAAGACCAGCGTCAAGAATTAATGAAAATCAGCCAATCTCGTACCGCTCCGATACGGGAGGTTCAAAGAGCCAGCATCTTACTGAACTATGCTGATGATAAAACAATTTCATTGATCAAAAGAGAACTAAGTGTAAGTAGGCCAACGATCTATAAGTGTATCGATAAAGCCTTGGCTGCTGGTATAGAAACAGGATTAAAAGATAAGTATCATAGGCCCAAAGATCCCGTTATCACTGAAGAAGCAAAAGCTTGGGTCGTTAATCTTGCCTGCACCAAGCCGAAAGATCATGGTTATGCAGCCGAAATTTGGACATTATCACATTTGGCTAAGCATACACGGAAGCAAGCTCCGGCTGCTGGTCATGAATGTTTGAAACGTGCAGTCAAGGCAACTATTTATAGAATCCTTAAGTCTCAACCACTTAAGCCCCATAAAATACGTTATTATCTGGAGCAGCGTGATGAAGAATTTGATAAAAAGATGCAAGAGGTTCTTATTATTTATAAGGAAGTAAATGCCTTAAACGAAAATCAGAACAAACAGGACAAGAAAATCATTACAGTATCAGTCGATGAAAAACCAGGTATCCAGGCAATCAAAAATATTGCACCAGACTTACCGCCAAAACCTGGTAAGCATGCTCAAACAGGACGAGATTATGAATATAAGCGGCTTGGAACCCTGTCACTTTTGGCTGCCCTGGATTTA
>JAFDAE010000429.1 GCA_019314005.1 Deltaproteobacteria bacterium
GGCAGGATATAAGCCTGCAACAGAAACCATACTGCCACAATTATCAGAAAAATAACTATTGGTCGCATAACATTACTCCTTGGTTAATATTTTTCATGGAACCTAATCTTTATGTCATTATAGGGCAACTGTAAACAATTTCTTATGAAAGGTACATAAGCGATTTGGAGGTATAAAGAGTCAAGTCTACGTTTGACCCATGAGCAATCTATTTTCTCTTATTTCAATATTTCTTCTGATTTTTTATCTTTATTCTTAAACTTCTATGCCCCCTTGAATCTTGACTAAGTAACAACGAAGAAAACGAATCTCCTTCACCTCTTTTACGATACGAAAAAAAAACTTAACAGTGATTTAACGGGCGGCCATCACTTAATTATCCAGGGTTTCCAGGAACATGACGAGCTTTTGCTCCTGTTGCAGGGTCAGGCCGAGATTTCCGAGCTCAGAGACATTTACATTCGCGGAGACTTCTGGCGCAGGCCAGACGGCGGTGGGTACGTCCCTGGTGTTATAGAAATGAACAATATCATAAATTGTGGCAAAAAAGCCGTTGTGACTATAAGGAGCAGTTCTGGAAAGGTTTCGTAACGAGGAAACCTTAAACTTTCCATCTTCGACTAACGAATTGTATACTGAGCCATAGGCGGCATTTAATTGAGCCGCCTGTCCACCAAGACCTAAATCCTGGTCCTGAGCGTCGCCGATCAGCAGGGCGATTTGGGGATTAACAGGAATGCCCAAATTGTCGAATGTAAAATCAGTCAAAAGCGGATTATAGATTCCCGGAACAGGACCGTTTAAGGGCTGATTCGGATCATCAGCGGCTACGACATGATTTGTTGTCAGATGGCAAAGGTAGCACATACCGCCGTTATCTCCCATCTGCGTATTTTCGAGCTGCGTGTAGGAATCCGCATTAAAAATGGCCAAGCCGTCGGCTTCGTCGTAACTGAAATATTTGGATTTAAATCCCGGCGGGGGACCGACATAATTTCTGAAGCCACCGACGTATTCAACGCCGAAATCGCTAACATCTCCTCCTTGTTCCTGTACAAATTTGTCGAATTTGGAGTTAAACTTGTTTAGTTTTTTCGATCTTTCAAAGGCGGCGATGGCAAGGCTTGCGTTGTTATATGCCACCATTACGTTCGCGAAAGCGTTGGGGCCAAACACTTTTTCAAATTTGTCCGCGTAGTCCGAGGTTTGAATTTTTCCCACAACCGCTACCTCGGTCAACACCCCGGTATTGTCCCATGTCAAAGCCATTTCCACCGCGTTCCCAAAAGGTCCCTTTGCCTGGTCGGCTAGGGGGTCGCCGGTGGGGCCGCTTCCCAGGTCACCGGTATCCGTAACATCCATGCCGGTCGCCCGACCGTCCCAGAAAAGCCCGCCCCTGAACAGACCCTCCGCGACATCGTAATGGAAAATAGGGTTGAAGCCCGCATAGGAAGCCGTAGGGGCATTTCGGCCTCCGAATAATGTGAGGATTGAGCCTTCAGAAACCGGCAACAAAGCGGGTGAGATACGGTTTGCTGGATCGGCGAATCCGGCCGAGGAATGGTGGCATGTCATGCATGACTGGTTTTGGTTTAATGACAAATTCAAATCATTGTATATTGCGCTTCCAAGATTTACAAGATCTTTTTGCGGATCAGAAGCAGCAAAAACGGGACCTGAAATGAAAAAAAATATTGAAATGAAAAAAATGTATACGTGATTCTTGGTCATAACCTTCTCCTTTCTTTTGAAAAAAATATGATAGCCAGACTGTTCAACCCTAACAAGTAGATTAATTTAAATCATTGAACTTTCAAATAAACATCACCTCCTTAATGATCTTGTCAATTCTGTTCTTCCCGAGATTCTCCGGAACCAGCTCCTTCATTCCCAAGTAAAAAATGGTCGAGTCCTTCTCAAGACCGATGGCCGCCCGAAGAATCCTTCGTATCCTTTTTCCCTCCCTGCCGAATACCTGGCGGTCCGCCGGCACCCGTAGATACAGAGCCGCATTCCATAATTCTCTTCTGCTTTTTATCTTTTTCAACCGTGAACTGTATAACCGGCAACCATGAACAGTTACTAATCTACATTCGAACTTATAGAAGCCGATACGGATAAGCTCGTTTCGTCCAATCGCTGGATGGATATTCGGCTGTGAGCTGCTCGTATGCCGCCTTGAGGGGCTCGGGATTCTGCGTGCTTTTGTAGCGGCACACCCCGCTCAGATAGATGGCTTCCGGCGCAGACCCGCTCTCAGGGTATTCTCCCAGCAACTTCTCAAGACTCCCAAGGGCATCGTCGAATCGATCTGTTTCAAAATAAGACTTCCCCATGCCCAGCAACAGCGAAGGAATCAATTCTTCCGGGGCAAGAAAGCCTACCGTTCGATGGTGTTCGTTGCCATCATGATCAAGCGTAATAATGGCCGGTGTCCACTTGATATTAAAATCCGCAGACAAGGGCTGGGCGTCAAACGCAACACGCAGCGGAATCATGTTTTCAGTGATAAAGAAGATCACTC
>JAFDAE010000430.1 GCA_019314005.1 Deltaproteobacteria bacterium
TCGGCCAGGTATTCATTCAGGATCTTCACCACCTCGTGCGGTCGGCGCTTTTCACTGTAGGTGGTGTAGTTCTTTATGTCAGCAAACATAATGGTAATGACTCGGTTGTCCCCACCTATTTTTGCCTGATCGGGGTTCTTTACCAGTTCGTCCACAACCCTTTTCGATACATAACTTGAAAACATGGAGCGTATTGTTCGTGCCTTTTTGTCAAGGTAGAAAAACCTCAGATACGCAGAAACAGAATACGACAGCATCACGCTGAAAATGGGATACACCATGCTTACCCACCTTCCGGCAATAAACATCAGATATGAAAAACCGACATAACCTGCCGCAAAGATCAGAACCAGGGGAAAAGAGATGGATGCCCGAAGCCGAAGGGTTATTAATGAAACAAAAAACCCCAGAGTGACTATGGAAAGGAGGTCAACAAGCGCTTCGATGCCGCCCCGCTGTATAAAGTCCCCCCTGAGAATGTTGTCAGCCACATTTACGTTAACCTCAACTCCTGTACTATTGTTGGAAAAAGGCGTTACCCTCATGTCATAGATGCCAATGGCAGTGGCTCCCACGAAAACCACCTTGTCCCTTAACTGTGCTTGTGTAACCCTGCCCTTTATTACGTCTGAAAACGAAAACCTCTCATAAGTACCCGGCGGTCCTCTATAATTAATCAGCATACCCGTATTTATATCAGTAGGGATTGTCTTTGAGCCGAGTACAATCCCGTAGTCCCTCATCTCAAAGTCATCTATCCCCATCGCTTCCATGGCCGCTGTAAGAGACAGAGACGGATAATGTTTCCCTTTGTAAGGGATAACCAGCCTGGTCCACCTTATTACCCCGTCTTCATCAGGGAAGACGTTGATATGCGCAGTGTTTTTTGCCGAGCCGGCCAGTACGGGGATATTGTCAAGTATTGACGCTACTCGCCCGTCCTCAAAAAACTCAAACGCCGCCGCAAGGGTCGTTATCCCGGAGTCCTTGATTGACGAAGCCAATCGGGAGTCAACCGCGGTTGACTCATCCTCAGGAAAAAGTATATCAAAGAGCACGGCTTTTGCCCCTGCCCTGGATGCATAATCGATCAGCTCACGGTATAATTCCCTGGACCAGGGAAACCTGCCCAGTTCCGCAACACTCTTCTCGTCTATGGCGACTATGACAAAGTTACTGTTATGCTCTACAGTTCCCCGTATAGCCTTGAATCTCATGTCATAAGTATTGGCCTCAACGCCTTCGAGAAAATCCGGCTGCATATAGTAAAGAGCCACGACGAAAGTCACCATCAAAAAACCCAACAAAACCGTTATGTATCTGAATATCTTTGGAGATATAGTCATAGAGATGAATCTCTTTGTAAGACCTTTGCATTAGAGAGAGCTACTTTGCCTTGATTAGTCTAATCGGTAATCTGTTAAAACTCTTTAACGATTTTACATAGAGTGGGACAGGAATATGGGAACCTTGCGGGAATCACATAATATCAATGGGATGTCGAAAACCTCACAATCAGTTTAACTACAGAGTGCGAATCTACTTTGTCTCCGGCTTTGCCACTGAACGTCAATGGTTTCAATTAGTTATTTGACTACTGCTGAAGTGTTTATGAATAATTCGGGTTAGTTTTCTTATTGACCTGAATACGGGCGCATTTCCCGCTTCCAGGAGCACGGGTGTCCGTGCAAGGATTGGCCGGGCGAAATCTGTCCCCCTGGGGATCGTGCCCATAAAATGGATATCGGCTGAGAGAATCCCACGGGCCTTTTTTGCTATTGCGTTAAAAGTCACCTCAGCCTTGTGAGAACGGCTTTCTTCGATCATTAAAAGGCCGATCTCCGGACAAGCCACTGTCTCGGAAATCTGCTTAATCATGGCATCCGTTTCTATTGATGCTTGCGAATTGACCATTACGGGAAGTATAAAAAAAGGATTTGTCGGATAGATCCATTTCTTATGTTTGAAGATGTCGGATCTCGCGTTTATGATGAGGAAATGACAATCACGAGCCAGGCTATTTACTGTTGTGAGGCAATCGGTAGAATCAAAATCTTTTCCCAAAAGAACAGCTTTGATTTTTTTATAACCGGGAATTGCAACGACTATTATTTTTGGTGTTCCAAGGACCGAAAACGTCGGCGACGTCGTACCTTCCGTGTCAATCGAAGCGGGAAAATGAGACCCCAAGAGAAAAAAGGCGCTTGGAACAATGGTGACGGTCTCGACGATTCCCACGGAAAGACCTTGCCTTGCCAGTTCAAGAGCTAAATTACAGGCAAGAAAAGTCTGCTCCACTAAGACGCTTTTTGCAGCAAGGAGAAGACACGGAGTTCGCGCAATCCTGTCAGAGAAAGGAGCAATCGTGATGGAATCGGCTTGAAATTCTCTCTTGG
>JAFDAE010000431.1 GCA_019314005.1 Deltaproteobacteria bacterium
TATAGTCAAGAACCATACTTTTATAACTGATGACGATCAAATAACCTATTATGTCTGGCAAAGAACGAATCTTAATCAAACGACACATTACTGTGGAAGAACTCAATAAACGAATAAAATCACTGGAAACGGATGTAAAAGTGTTAAAAAGGCTTTATTTCATAAAATACAGATATGAAGGAGTCAGTGTAGAAGAAGCAGCTAAACGAGTCGAAATATCAAAGCCTGTAGCATATATTTGGCAAGATCGGTGGAATGAAGAGGGATATGTGGGTCTAATTCCAAAATTCGCAGGGGGAAAGCCCTCAAAGCTCACAGATAGTCAGAAGGAGGAGCTAAAGAAAGTGTTAAATGAACGTGATGACTGGTCGACGGAAGAAGTGAGATCTCTTATTTTTGAAAAGTTTAATGTGGAATACACCCTCAAACAAATACGAATTATATTAAAGAATTTTGGAATGAAGTGCGCTAAACCTTATCCGCATGATCATAGAAGACCGATAAATGCAGAGGAAACTTTAAAAAAAAATACCTGAAATAGGAAGGAATAATGTTATTGGTTTTCTCGATGAGTCATCTCCACAAACAACATCAAATACGGTACGACTTTGGTCATTCAGAAAGCCAACCATATATAAAAATACAACAAAGTTAAGGGCGAATTCGTTTGGATTTTATGCCTTGAATGGCAATTCTGTTATTGATTTTAAAGAACATTCTAAAAAAGAAGATGTCTGTGAATTTTTAGCAACCATTAAAACCAAAAATCCCGGAAAAAAGATCATAATAATTCTTGACAATTTTGCATCCCATCGAGCAAAAGATACAAAAAAATACGCAGATGCGAATGGAATTGAACTAGTGTTCCTTCCACCCTATTCTCCCGACCTAAACCCAATCGAGTATATCTGGAAAAGCATAAAGAGGGTAGTTTCACGCAACTTTATTGTCGATCTTGACTATATGAGAAAATTAATCAGCGAAAGTTTCCTCGAATTTTCATCAAAAATTACCTTTGCAAAGCGGTGGATTGAAAAGATGCTTAGCAGCAAGCATAAGTTAGAAATAAAAGATGCTTAGCAGCAAGCATAAGTTAGAAATGTTAGGTTTTTGACTATAACGTCTGGACCTCACACCGAGTGGTGTTGGTCGGAACCCGAGCGCCAGATATCCGGCATCCGGTCCCCGGCACCAGCCGGGCGCCTCCATTTTCCGGCCCTGAAGAGGACCGGCGTCGGTGGAAAGGACCGGAAAAAACGCGTGAGCAGCAATCTCCAGAAACGGGACCGATGGGGAAAGGCTGCGGGGTGCTCGAGGGCGTACGGACGAAGAAGGGCGCCGGGGTGTGACATGCAGTCATATATTTCTGGCCTCATATTCGCCCGGAACTTCGAACTTTTTGAGTATGCTCCGGGTCGTCCTTTCTATGTCTTGCATTTTTTCGACCTGTGTGTGGGTCTTATATGTTTTGACGCCTTTGGCCCCATTATGGCCCCATTGTGGCCCCATTGTGGCCCTACATGGCCCCTTTAAGATGTAAGCTGTTCCCGCCCCAGTGGTGCCGCTTCGTGGAGTTCTTCAAAAGATAATAGGTACTTCGTTCTCATTCCTCGCCACCCCCATCCACTTTGTCTAAAAATGCCTTACCTTTAGCCGTCAGGCGGTATTTCTGCTTGCTGCTGCGGGGTTTATCGGGGATTGTCATTTCAATATAATCAAGTTCCATAAGGTTCTTGACTTGTTTGTGGAGTTCCCCAGATACGGTCTTATGACCTAATTCAAGAGCAAGTTCAGCTTTGCTTGCTTCACCTTTGGTCAGGAGAATAAGTACTTTAGCCGCAAGTTGTGACTTTAGCCGTGACTTTAGCCGTGACTTTAGCCGTGACTTTAGCCGTGATTCAACTTCAGCCGTGATGGGGGGTTGTGTTTCAATTTTAAGTGCCTCTGCCAGATAGACAATGAACCTCACCCGCATTCCCACTTCAATTATCTCCGGTTCAGGGAGACCAAGTGCCTCTGCTTCCTTGAACATGCGACGAACACCACTGCCCCACTGTTCAATAAGATCAAGTTCTCGGAACACCCGGGCAATAACACGGTTGCGTATCTTGGACACACCCTGTAGCATATCCTCAACGGTCAGACCCGGAAGCAGGATGCCAGGGTTCTCTATCTCAACGCGGTCATCAAAAAAGGCGATTCTGATGGGGGCACCCTTTTGAGAATAGTCTGCGTGGACAACAGCATTCACTACCGCTTCACGCAGAATAGTCAATGGGATGCTCCAGACATCCTTGCGCCGTAGTTCGGAGAAGTCCGCACCACGCATGGCGTGCTTTTTGAGAAACTCCATGACCTTTTCAACTGCTACGGGCAGATGGTCATGGATATCAATATGATCGAAAATATCTGCCTTGTCCTTGCCGATGAACCGCCCGCATTGTATCCATGCATCTGGAAAGACCATCTCACGGTCCTTGCCAAACAGCAACATGCCGCCCACAGTAGGAACCTGATGTCCTTGATGTTTGGCAACAAGGCGTAAAGATTCCAGATCATTTTTTACCAGTTTCCTATGTCGTTCAAAGCAAGTCACTGCTGCTTCAAAATCCAAATCGTCCTCGGTCCTGTCGGGAATAGACTGTTCATCGAATGTCAGACCCATGGCACTGCGGCGAAGCTCCTGTATCAGATCCGGGTCAGCTTTCCTGTTCGTGGAACCCAGCCTGACATAAACACCCTCCTCAGGTCCTTCTTTCCTCAACCAGTGTGGTCGCGATCCGCTTGGATACACTTCCACTCTCAACAAGGTCTTATCCTCAATGGAGATCAGCTCCACATTGGGCACTAGACGCGGCTCGATACTGTCAGCGATTAAATTGCATACGCGTTCTTCTTCATCCAGCGGATCTTTAACACCTAAAACCACTCTGGAATCATCCTCGATCCCGATCAGCAAACTCCCGCCAGCAGTGTTGGCAAACGCTACAAGTGTTTTAAGGATATTCCTAGGAGAGGATATATCACGCTTAAACTCCAGCGTCTTGCCCTCTGGCATGGTGATGAGTTGAGAGGTTGGGATGGTCATTTGGACTCCATTTGCAGAGTTTGGGGCCGGCGATACCCTCCGATGATTAACGTAGTCCATCGTTCGATGAGTAAGCAGACTGTATGAACAACATGCCCGAAGATCGGAATTACACGACCGGATATTTCTACACGTTACACGTTATATCTTTATCGGAAAAATCCGAGTGCACCCAACCCGCAGATCGACTCGCGCTCCCGGTACGCCTACCCACCCCGGCGCAGATCACCGTCTGGACCTCGCGCCGGGCGGTGTTTGTCGGAACCCGAGCGCCAGATATCCGGCATCCGGTCCCCGGCGCCAGCCGGGCGCGGCGCCGGATCGTGTGTGGGATGGGTATTTCGGCCGCAGGGAATAATATGGTGATGACTGGAGGCTGCGGGGAACTCGAGGGCCTATAGACGAAGAAGGGCGCCGGGGTGTGGCCTGCGGTCACATCTTCCGGGCTGTGGATTGCCCCTCGGCTTCGATGGGGTCACGACTTTTCAGCCATGGAAATGCTCATCGTGAAACGAGGGCGGCAGAGGCCCAACGGGCTTCAATGGAGCCACGACTTTTCAGCCATGGAAATGATATTCCATCTCACCGCTGCGACTGCTGCCGATACGCTTCAATGGAGCCACGACTTTCCAGCCATGGAAATAGTGGACTACGTTCGCCAAACCATATATGAAGGGAACGCTTCAATGGAGCCACGACTTTTCAGCCATGGAAATAATATACC
>JAFDAE010000432.1 GCA_019314005.1 Deltaproteobacteria bacterium
TTCTCTTATTTCAATATTTCTTCTGATTTTTTATCTTTATTCTTAAACTTCTATGCCCCCTTGAATTTTGACTAATTAACAACAAGGGTCAAACATAGACTTGACCCCATTCCCTGTAGACCCCATTCCCTGTACATCCTGATGAACCTGTAAGTATTCACGATAGCATTTCACATCGTTGAGCCGCAACTCTCTTATACGCCGATTGATACGCTTACAGACCTGCCTTCGCACCTTGCGGAAACCCGGCCATCTCATGCGTAGGCGTGGTAAAGCCCATTGCATAAATCTTACGCATTCTGTATCTTTCATAAGTGTGTTATACAGATCTAAGACAATTATGTTAAAAGACAGATCGGTCTTCGAAGCGCCACCGCGCGTTTCCTCCGTCCCCTCGACGCCATTGTCAGAGCACCCCCTATCGGAGCCTGTGTTTCTGACGTTCATATTCATCCAGCAGAGCCCCAAGCAGTTCATCAAGCAACTCCGCAAGACCTTCGTTAATTTTAGAAAATTCCGCCTTCTTCTCCGCTATGTAGTCGCGGAGGTAGTTAGCTCGGAAGGTCTTGAGGTTCCCCTTCCATGCGTCGCTCTCTGGTGGGCCCTCAAGATCCTGCAGATAGAACAACTCGATACGCCTGAGTTTGAAATCTAGCCACGAATGCTTGTGAATGAGGGTATGTCTCGCTTGTTCGTACTCTTGAAGAAACTTCTTCACAGCCTTGATATGCGCAAAAATTTCTGGCCTGTGCTGAACCTTGTAGTTGCTGACAATGACGGAGTGCCCAACATTTTCTTCGTTAACACAAAGATGAAACACAGCGTTCACCACTTGCAGGACCCTATCGTAAACAGAGTTCAGCCTAATCAAGTAGTTTTCTAAGTTATATATGAGGTGGTCAGCCCTTGATGCTTCTATCTTCTTGGAATAGTCATAGTTCGATAAGAACTCTATTGCCAGATCAAGTTGCTTACACCACGTTAACGTATGAACGATATAGAACCCGACTTTTTGGACGTAGTACTGATACTCGTTAAGCTCTATGTCACTAGGCAGCTCAATTGCGGCAGCATCAACTTCTAAATCTTCGAACGCCGTTCTACCGTCATGTAAGACAGCTCTCACCAACTTGTTATCGTTGAGAATACGAATTCCATTCATCGTCATGTTTGTGCTCTAATGTCTGAACTGAGCTACGGCGCTCTATTTACTTCGGCCTATCCGAAGTAGGCACTGCCTTCTTCCGTTAGCTCCAGTGAGTTGTTGTGTGCCGGGCACGGCACACGTCTTAAGGGTGAGCCTACATTTTCCAATTATGGAAGTCAAGGCAAGTCCCAAGCCCAGCCAGATGGAGGCGAAGGGCATAGTGTTATCACAACGGGGTATCCGGTGACGGTGCCTCGGAAGGCAGTGGCTCTGCTGAGGCAGAGTAACGCAAAAACACGGGGTGACGAACAGAAATCGAGTCAGGCGTGCATTTGCGGGACCAGTCCCGCCACAGGGCGGGATTAAGTCCTCTATCCATTATAAGCAGTGCCCGTATACTCGGCGCTCACGTGCTGAAAGACGTGTGTTTACCCCGGGAGGTCTTCCATGCGCCACGGGATGTCGCATGCGGCAGAAAATGGCTGAGGGCAGGGCAACCTGCTCCGACCGCATGGAAGAAGTCAGCAGAGGGCACAGTAGCCGCAGGAGAAACGAGCCGTGAAAACCACGGAGGACTCACCCCGGCGAAAGCCCGAACGGTGCCCGGACTGAACAGTACAGGGAAATGATAGTGATTATTAGGAGCATAGTACTTATGGTTATAATGTAGCAGTTGCCTGAAATAACTGTAGCGTCTTTGACTACCGAACATCCGACAGATAGTTCCCGGCTCATGGAAATAATCCTTGAACGGGGGAATATGTTTAAAGCATTAAAACGAGTCCGTGAAAATAAAGGAGCTCCCGGAGTTGATAACATGACGGTTAATCAACTGCTCGGATACCTCAAACGTCACTGGCCGAAAATCAAAGAAGACCTGTTAAGCGGCACTTACAAACCATTTCCGGTTAAAAGGAAAGCAATTCCAAAACCGGATGGTGGGGTAAGACTGCTCGGTATTCCCACAGTTTTGGATCGACTTATCCAGCAGGCAATTGCCCAGATACTTCAGCAGATTTGGTACCCGACATTCTCTGAATTCAGTTATGGATTCAGGCCTGAAAGGTCAGCACATGATGCTGTGCGCAGGGCTAAAGATTACTTGCTTTCGGGGTATAAACACATTGTTGATCTGGATTTGGCAAAATTTTTCGACAGAGTTAATCACGACCGACTGATGAGCAGGCTGGCAACAAAGGTTCAGGATAAGCGTGTTTTAAAGCTGATTCGTAGTTACCTGACAGAATAATGATCGACGGACTGGTCAGTCCTTCAATTGAGGGAGCTCCACAAGGCGGGCCACTTTCTCCATTGCTATCCAATATAGTTCTCGATGAACTGGACAAGGAACTGGAAATACGATGCTTTAATTTTGTCAGATATGCGGATGATGGTGTAATTTATGTCAAAAGCAAGAAATCCGCCGAGCGTGTTATGAAAAGTATAACCAGATTCATAACCGGAAAGCTTAAACTCAAGGTAAATGAAGAGAAAAGTGCTGTCAGCCGTCCATGGCTACGCAAATATCTCGGGTTCACCTTCATCAGTACGTGCGGTCAAACAAAGATACGGATTCATGAGAAGTCGATTAAACGCTTCAAGGACAGAGTCCGGGAACTTACAGACCGAAACTGCGGAAAAAGTATGGAGCAGATAACTGATAAGCTGAACATGTACCTCAAAGGGTGGTGGAATTATTACCGCCTTACTGAAGCGAGGTACACATTCAAAGCCTTGAACAACTGGATAATAAGATGATTAAGATGCATACAGTGGAAACAGTGGAAGAATCCCAGAACCAAAGTCCGTGAACTGCTCAAACGTGGGATATCCCGCAGGCACGCTGTTTCCTGCGGTAACTCTCGTAAGAAACACTGGCGTATGAGCAGGGTGAAATGGGTTGTCTTTGCACTACCTAAACAATATTTTCTCTCTCTTGGTTTATTTTTACCAGGAAACTGATCTGCCTTATCAGCCGAGTCGCCGAGGTACGCGATCCGTATGCCAGGTGGCGTGGGAGAGGCGCTCAGTGATGGGCGTCCCTTATGTTGTGTGTTTTCCTATCTTATTGAAATTGCATGATTATATCGTCATTCCGGCTTTTTGAAGATATGTGCTATATATTCAGGTAGTTATTCATTT
>JAFDAE010000433.1 GCA_019314005.1 Deltaproteobacteria bacterium
TGCATTCGTCTGTTTCTTCACGAAACGTATCAGTCTTCGCCCACAACGTAAAGGCTCGACACCATAGTTCAAGCGCCCTGTCAACTTATAAACTAATGAACGTCCCGAACCCTGTCCCGAACCCTGAACGTCCCGAACCCCGGCATTCCACTTCGTCTGTTTATCCCATTTACAGGGACGAACCGCATCCTGTCGTCCAATATCAGCCTCAAAGCTGCTCCCTAAGGTGGAGTTAAAAACATCGTGGCCAATGGCAAACCCGTTTCCATTCAGCCGCCCCCCCCAATGTTCACCGCATGAATATCATCGGTGTCCCTTACGTGGTCGGATCTAAATAAGTTCAAGTCGGAAGGCCAGAACCCCATACTGCTTTTCCCGTTCAGCATACTTTGGTATTTTTAAATATAATCTTTCTCCTTCATTGATGCTATTGACCTCAGGGATTAAATTTTCGACACTCTCAGCTTCAAGCATTTGACGAAATGTCTTGTAACGATTTTTACCGACAATTTTTACAATAACTTCAATTCTTGGATTCCTCCTGCTAAAAAATCTAATTGTATCTCCCGCCTGCCAGTTTTCAAACATAGGTATTGCCACTCTCGCCTCGACAGGCTTTTTGCCTTGCTTGATTAGGCGGATATATTTTTCCATTAAAGTGCAGGATTTTATTTTTTTATTCATATTCTCTCCCTTTAGTCATTAATTGGACCAAATTCTAAAACCACAACTCCTAACTGTTCTTTACTTTTTGGATAGAACTGCCTTAAAAGAGACAGTACCTCTTCCATAGAGCTGGCCCAAGGCATGATATTTTTATATGACTCGACATCAAACATTTTTATAAATGATGGGTATCTTCTTACTGAACAAACTTTTACATCAAGTTTGTCCGTATGGGTAGTGAGACGGATACGTTCACCGAGCTTGATTGAATTGATCGTCGTCTTGTAACCAACACGAATCTCTAATGTCTTTTCACCTGAACGAATTGATTTAAAGAATTTCTCTTTAACTCTCATCGTCCTCATGGTATGGCGATTAACGTCAATACTCCATTGTTGAGTAACTACGTCTGGCCTATAACCAGCAGGTAATGCAGCATCAAGATTCCACCCCAACCTTTGTAGCGAAATCACTTCTTCAACCGTCGGATTAATGTGGACGTAAAGCTTGTGCCCGTACAATGATAACTGATGTGGAATGTCAATCAGAAGCGCCTCAAATGCGGCTTTGTTTTTTGCAATAAGTGGCATTACTTTGATAGGACTGCCTTTCTTAGGCGTTGCGCCAGCTATCCCAATAGGATCCATTGCACTATTAAGAGCAACATAGATCAGCTTATATTTTGCATTGATATCTTTTGTGTTTCGCCGATCATATCCCGCAAAGAGTGATGAAACCCAACTATTATCAATACCCTCAAACGATTTTGGTAATTCTTCAAGGAGAATTTGCCGAATCTGGGTTCTGAGACGATGCTCAGTCTCATCCAAGGGCAAGACTGAAACATGCTGCCCATCCAATGCTTCAAGCTCACCTTTACTAAATAAGGGTTTGTAAAGCATTGTCTCAATTATACCATTTTTATAGTGACTATCTGAGCTGCCCGCCTTTACAAAACCCTTCCGAAGAAAAAACTGCATCGCCGCATAGTTTTGCTCAGCAACGGTACAATAGAGCTGTCTAGCCTTGCTCTTTCGCCGGACATATTCTTCAGCATAGGTAACGAGCTGACTCCCAAGGCCAAAGCGGCCTTGAAATTCAGGCGATATAATGAGTGGGCTTATCTTGTAGGTTGATTGTTTTTTCCCTACTAGATGTATCATGCCTGCAATAACGCCGCTAACTTCTAATATGAACATACGCTGTTCAAACGAAAAGAAACCGATGTGATCGTTCCCTCCCGAAATATGGGCATCAAAGATGCGTTTTGCATGAGCAAAATGATCACCTCCATAGTAAGGTTCAAGGGCATTCTGCATATTGCTCGAAACCCAATCAAAGTCATCCTTCTGCGCTTCACGAATATTTATTTTGCGTTCCAAATCTTCTTCTCCAGGACAATACGTGATCTGCTATTGATGTAGCGGGCCTAAAAGCCCGATTTGTTTTCGTGCATTATTGCATGCGAAAAAGAAAAATAGGGCAATTTTGCCGAATAAAAAGTCTTAAATATTATAACAGAAGTTGAACTGTTAATCAAAGTATTCGGATTCTAATGGCCTGATATTAGCTATCTTTGAAAAATCCTTATCTTTGTGAAGAAGAAGTACTCCTGCCTCAATGGCTATCTGGGCAATACAACAATCTATAGAACTGTTTATGGTTACACCTTTTCGCCTTAGCTCAAAGTATATTCTTGCTGCTTCGGCCCAGGTATTTTCTG
>JAFDAE010000434.1 GCA_019314005.1 Deltaproteobacteria bacterium
TTTGAAAAAAGTAAAGGAACAGGGGCGCAAGGTCGTGTGCGCCAACAACCTCCATAGTCTGGCCCTGGCCAACCAGGTATACGCAGCCAACTTTAATGACTGGGCCGTGCCTTATATGTATAGGAGTCCTGACGGAGGTGGTGTTATATGGACAGTCAATTCTGATTTCCGGGATTACGTTGGTTACAAGGGATCCGAAGAGGCTTCGGATCTATCCCTTTATCAAACCCCAAAAAAATACAAGTGCCCCAGTGACAGACAGAAAGCTTCTTTGCACTCGTCTGGAGTTGAACAAGGCGACTATCAGGGAGCTCTTGTCAGCTACGGCTACAACATCGAAGACTGGTATCCCTCGATAGGGGGCTCATATGAAGCCACCATGAGCTTGAAAGTGTTGGGATACAAAATGTCTTCCATCAAACAGCCGGCAGAGAAATTGCACTTCAACGATGGGCAAGACTTGTGGAGTATATGGCGGGGAGCCAATTATATCGACGGTTGGGACGTATTGGACCAGAAGGGCACTATGTGGGACTACAAGAACGCCGGAGTGCCGGGTCCCACCATGTATCGCCATAGTGACTCTGCCAATCTCGTGTTCTATGACGGTCATGTGGAAAGCATGGATAAGACTAAGCTATGGATACCAGAAGACTTCGAGCAGGAACCATACAAACCCGGCATCTGGGTGAAAAAGGGTATGTTGTCCGATACTATGAAAATAACCGTGAATTGTTTCCAAGAAACTGGACCAGCGGGTGAATTCGAAAATTATTCATGCAACAGGCTCTTCTTAATAAGGGTAAGATTATGAAACGCAAAGCTTTCACCTTAATTGAACTTCTTGTAGTAATCTCCATTATCGCGTTGTTGCTTTCCATTCTGATGCCGGCTTTGAAAAAAGTAAAGGAACAGGGGCGCAAGGTCGTATGCGCCAACAACCTCCATAGTCTAGCCCTGGCCAACCAGGTATATGCAGCCAACTTTAATGACTGGGCCGTGCCTTGCTGGTATGAGAATCCTAGTGGAAATCCGAGTAGTGTTACATGGTCAGCCAATCCCGATTTCCGGGATTACGTTGGCTACAAGGGAGCCGAAGAGGTTTCGGATCTATCCCTTTATCAAACCCCAAAAAAATACAAGTGCCCCAGTGATAAACAGAAAGGTTCTTTGCACGGGTATGGCATTGAACAAGGCAACGTAGATGGAAGTCTTCTCAGCTACAGCTACAACGTCGAAGACTGGTTTCCCTCAATAGGGGGCTCATGGGAGAACACTATGAATATGAACGTGTTGGGATACAAAATGTCTTCCATCAAACAGCCGGCAGAGAAATTGCACTTCAACGATGGGCAAGATTGGTGGAGTGTATGGCGGGGAGCCAATTATATCGACGGTTGGGACGTATTGGACCAGAGGGGCACTGTCAATGACTACAAGAACGCCGGAGTGCCGGGTCCCACCATGTATCGCCACAGTGACTCTGCCAATCTCGTGTTCTATGACGGTCATGTGGAAAGCATGGATAAGACTAAGCTATGGATACCAGAAGACTTCGAGCAGGAACCATACAAACCCGGCATCTGGGTGTCTTCGAAAATTCGTGGTCGCGTAGACATAATGTGGACCTTTCACATAAGCATGTGTTATAAAATAGACTGAATGCTTGGGTGCGTTGGTGTACAGCCAAAGCACAGTTGTTCTTAAGTTTTTTTATGAGGATTATAATGAAAAAAGTATTATTTATTGTTGTGGCTTTATTAGCCTTGGCGCCTGTCAGTTACGGTGCGACTTCAAAAGCAGCCCCTAAAACCCTTGAACTGGGGAGTCCTGCTCCTGATTTCAAACTCCCGGGCTTTGTCATTGAGCAATCCGATTCTCTAGAATCTGCTCAGATCCGGGAAAGTGTATACCGTTTGCAGGATTTCGCTCAGTCCGAGGTCCTGGTCATCATCTTCACCTGCAATCACTGCCCAACGGCTCAGGCCTATGAATCACGAATCAAGAAACTGGCCGATGATTACCGTGACAAGAGCGTGGCCGTGGTCTGTATTACCTCCAATGATCCTCAGGCCGTGCGCCTGGATGAGTTGGGATACACCGACCTGAGCGACTCCTATGGAGAGACCAAAGCCAGAGCCCTTTACATCGGAGGATTCAATTGCCCCTATCTCTATGACGGTGATCATCAGGCCATGGCCCAGGCCTATGGTCCGGTGTCCACACCTCATGTTTTTGTTTTCGACAAACAGCGGAAACTCCGTTATACCGGGCGTATCGACAACTCCGAAAACCCGATCAATATCACTAAACATGAGACCAGGAATGCCATTGATGCCCTATTGGCCGGACGTACACCCAGCGTCCCCAAGACACGACCCTTTGGCTGTTCACTCAAGTGGGCATCCAAACGGGAGTCTTCACGCAAAGCGGTGGAAAAATGGAATCAAGAACAAGTCAGTATTGAACCGATTACTGCATCGGCTGTCAAAGCCCTTGTGCAGAATGACTCGGAACGTTTGCGCCTGATCAATGTCTGGGCCACTTGGTGTGGTGCCTGTGTGGCAGAATTTCCGGACCTAGTGAACATCAATCGCATGTACCGCAATCGTGATTTTGAGGTGATCTCTATTAGCCTCGACGTCCTTGATAATAAAGCAAAGGCGTTGGGTTTTCTCCAGAAAAAGGCGGCCTCCTTTTCCAACTTTATCTATGCGGGAGAAGACAGAGATCAGCTAGCTGAAGCCTTGGATCCCAGTTGGAGCGGTGCCATGCCCTATACACTTCTGGTATCGCCGGCTGGCAAGATTATCTATCGTCATACCGGCATGGTCGATCCACTAGAGTTGAAACGTGCGATTGTCGAAACAAAAACTATTGGAAGATTCTTTTTTAACGAAGAATTCCCAGATAGATCCTTGAAGTAAAATAAGATTTCGACATTATAGAGCTTATGGATACCGTTCAAGCCAGTTTTGACAATTCTGGTTTGGAGAATCCAATGGGTGAAAAAAGTAGCGTACCGTAATTCCTAAAGTTATCAAATAAATGGTTTGAAAAGAGAGGTTACTATGGAACGAAGAACATTTCTAAAACTCAGCGCGGCAACAGCCTGTTCTCTATCATCGGGTTGTATGGAAAACCTGCAAGAAGGTGCTACTGCCGCCAACAGGGCCAAAACATTCAATATATCACTTGCCCAGTGGTCGCTGCACAAGAGGCTGTTCGGCAAAGCCGGCGAAAAGCTCGACAATCTGGACTTTGCCGAAGCCGCCGGCAAATTAGGTTTTGACGGTATCGAGTATGTAAACCAGTTCTTCATGGACAAAGCCCTTGATGCCAGGTACATAACTGAGATGAAAAAACGCGCAAGCGATCATGGGGTCAAGTCGCTGCTGATTATGTGTGACGGTGAGGGCAACCTCGGCGATCCCGATAAGATCAAGCGAACCAAGACCGTCAATAACCACCTCAAGTGGATAAACGTGGCAAGCGTCCTCGGATGCCATTCCATACGGGTCAACGCCCATTCAGAAGGTTCGTATGACGAGCAGCTCAAGCTCAACGCCGACGGTCTGAGGCGGCTCAGTGAACAAGGTGCAAAATCCGGTATTAACGTAATCGTCGAGAACCACGGTGGATTCTCCGCTGATGCCAATTGGCTTACATCACTTGTGAAAAAAGTTAACCTGCCAAACTGCGGCATCCTGCCGGACTTCGCAAACTTCCCGAAAGAGACCAACAAGTACGAAGCGATTGATATACTCATGCCCTACGCCAAGGCTGTCAGTGCAAAAAGTTTTGACTTCGACAAGATGGGCATAGAGTACGAAGGGGACAGACTCGGTGAACAAGAGGGTATCCTCGCAACCAAACGCCTCCTGGAAAGAGTCCGTGACAAATTAAAACAAGCTTATGTAAAGATAGACTCTTAACAATTCAGGCAGTTTATTTTAGAATTATCGGTATCGTACGGAGGAAAATATGCTTTTTAAC
>JAFDAE010000435.1 GCA_019314005.1 Deltaproteobacteria bacterium
ATTCTGATGGTTTGATTGATTCAGATTATGATAGTATTATTGATTCCCTTGATGCATGTCCGTTAGATCGTGAAAATTATAATAAATTCCAAGATGAAGATGGTTGTCCAGATGAAATTGAATTTACAATTACTGGTGATTCTGACGGTGATGGAATTCTAAATCAATTTGATGCATGTCCTTATTCTAAAGAAACTTACAATCAGTATCTAGATTGGGACGGTTGTCCTGACTTTATTGCAGATAACAAACTTACCTCTGATTCTGACGGTGACGGAATTGTTGATAATTTAGATTCATGTCCAAACCAACCTGAAACATTTAATGGATTATTAGATTCAGACGGCTGCCCTGATAGTAATGATTCAACATTAGATTCAGACATGGATGGAATTTTAAACATTAATGATGCATGTCCATTAGAACCTGAAACTTACAACTTTTTCAAAGACGGTGACGGTTGCCCTGATTCATCTGGTACTGTAGTTTCATCTTACATATTTCCAGATACAGACGGTGACGGAATTGATGATAGATGGGATCAATGTATTGACGAGCCTGAAAATTATAATAATTTCTTAGATACTGACGGTTGTCCTGATATTCCAGGATTCTCAAAATCTGCTTTATCTGATCTTGATTATGATGGTATCCCAGACATTTCTGATGCATGTCCAACAATTGGAGAACGATATAATCAATTCCAAGATGAAGACGGCTGCCCTGATACAATAGCATATGATTCATTTGGAGATTCTGACTTTGATGGTATTACTGACAATGTTGATCAATGTCCAAACGCTAGAGAAACTTACAATCGATATCTAGATGAAGACGGTTGTCCTGATTTAATTCCTGATAATAAATTAGCATTTGATTCTGATGGCGATGGAATTCCTGATCATTCAGATTCTTGTCCTGGCCAACCAGAAACATTCAATGGTATTGATGACAAAGACGGCTGCCCTGACAAATTTAGATTTACTTTAGATTCTGATCAAGATGGCATTGTAGACATCTCTGATGCGTGCCCATTAGAACCTGAAACTTACAACTTTTATCAAGATGAAGACGGCTGCCCTGATTCAACTGGCTCTGTTACATCATCATACCTTTTTGCTGATATTGACGGTGACGGAATAGATGATAGATGGGATCAATGTATTGATGAACAAGAAAACTTTAATGGCTACTTAGATTGGGACGGTTGTCCTGATGTATTAGCAGCAGAGTCTACAACCCCAACAAGACCTGATTCTGACGGTGATGGTTACTATGATGCAATTGATTCATGTCCTACAAATCCTGAAACTTGGAATAAATACAATGATCATGACGGTTGTCCAGACACCGCACCTGAACAACAAAGATTTGTTCATGATGATGATCTAGATGGCATCATCAACGATGAAGATCTTTGCCCTCTTGATCCTGAGGATTATGACGGTGACAGAGATGAAGACGGTTGCCCAGATAATTAATAGAATTTTCTGATATTTTTTTGAATGATAAATATATTCAGTTTGTAATGTTTGAATATGCTTCCAAAATTCTCTAGTAGGGCCTTTTTAGCACCTATGGCTGGAGTAAGTGATCCTGCACTTCGTTTACAATGTAAAAAAATGGGTGCTGGATTAGTTGTTACGGAATTTACAAATATTCATAGTATTATTGCAAAAGAAAGCCAACTCAAAGAAAGAATGAAAACAATTCAAGAATTCATTGAATATTCTGATGAAGAGCGTCCTCTTTCAATTCAATTATTTGGATCTGATCTTACTGCTTTAGAAAAAGCTGCAAAAATTGTAGAGCCTTATTTTGATATAATTGATTATAACATGGGTTGTCCTGCCCCACACATTACACAACAAATGGCAGGTGGTGCATTGCTACAAGAAGTCAATCTAACTCAACAAATTTTTAGTACACTTGTGAATGCTGTCAAAAAACCTGTCACTCTTAAGATCCGTTCAGGGGTTACAGATGCAAGTAAATTTCTCTTTCGAGATATTGCCGAAATTGCTGAAGATGAGGGGATTGAAATGATCACATTCCATCCACGAACTGTTAGCCAAGGATATTCTGGAACTGCTGATTGGGATCTAATTAAAGAATTGAAAGAAATTTCTAGTATTCCAATTGTTGGAAATGGTGATATCACTACACCTGAAGATGCGAAAACTATGATTGATAATACTAATTGTGATTATGTAATGATTGGCAGGGGGGCAATGGGTAATCCATTTTTGTTTGAACAAATTAATGATTATTTGAAAACTAACTCTTACAAGGAATATTCATTCAAAGATAGATTGGATTCTTTTTTTGAATATCTACACTTAACAAATCAATATAACATAAAATTTGCAAACATTAAGAGTC
>JAFDAE010000436.1 GCA_019314005.1 Deltaproteobacteria bacterium
ATAATTCCGCACTTTCCGGCGGTACTATTTACAAAACGTTCTATCAGGCGAACTAATCTATCATCAGATTACTTAAGCAGTTCTACTGATAACACCCGGTATTCAAATTTTGAAACGCAGCCTAGTCAATCTTCTATTAAAAGAACTCTTTTTCTATGAGACGATTTAGCTGGTTACTTCACTGTTATGGTTTTGTAACGTTTTTTGCCTGATACCCCCTGTCGGTCTCCTCGATGTCGAAGTTTACCTGTTCGCCCTCGTTGAGCGTCCTGAAGCCATCCATATTAATGGATGAGTAATGAACAAATAAATCTTGACCGTTTTCCTGCTGAATAAAACCAAAACCCTTCTTCTCGTTAAACCATTTTACCGTTCCCGTAGCCAAAGCAAAAACCCCCTTTTTTTGAAAACTGTGAAACAATAAATGATAATATGATCGGATAGTCGGTTCGCCGGCCTCCCAATAAAATCTTCTTCCGGACGGACCTACCCCAACCCCAACACAGAATGCTAAGTATTTATACTTAGTTCTGCTATCCGTCAAGAAAAAAATGAGCCTATTTGAAAATTAAAAAATATTGTGAGTCAGTCTGTAAAAAAAGGGAAGGGAGGAGGCGAGCTTTTGGCTATTGCCTTTTTAGGGACCATATTATAAAGTGTCTCAAATTTTGAACTAAACAGCAAGTACAAAGCTCGCATCTTGTTGCGGGAACAATTAATACAAAAGGTGGATTAGGTTGATTGTTACGGAAGAGTCAGAGTGCTGCGCGATATGTAACGTAGAGAAATCAGTTGTATTTTGTGATGGTTGCGGCAAACCTCTCTGTAAAGATTGCCGGAAGTTTGATCTCTGGGGATACGGATGCGGACACGTTGATACGAAGGCCTTTTGCAGTACCTGCTACAACGATATCAATATTAATCCATACGGTGGAAGACGGGAATAAAAATGAAATACGAAGGTGTTATAATACGGCCCCCCAGCGAAGCGGGGAGTCTTCTTTTGCAGGTAACGGTAGGGTGTTCGCACAACAAGTGTACATTCTGTCCAACTTATAAGGGAGAGAAATTCAGGATTAAGAGCTTCGAGGAAATTGAAGAGGATATACTGGAGGCATCAGGGTACGGAGCAATACGAAGGGTGTTTATCTGTGACGGAGATGCACTCATTATTCCTCAAAAAAAACTGCTACCTATAATTAAATCCATAAAGCAGAACATTAAGAGTGTGGAACGTATCGGCACCTATGCAAATGCAAAAAGCATACTTCGAAAGACACCGGAGGAACTGCGAGAAATGAAGGAAGCGGGGATCTCTATCGCCTATCTTGGTGTGGAAACAGGGAATGAAGAACTCCTGAAAAAGATACGGAAAGGCGCCACCTATGAAGAGCTAGTCGAGGGGGGAAGGAGGATCAAGGATGCCGGCATCACCCTTTCGGTTACCGTTCTTCTCGGAATCGGCGGCATTGAAAAGAGTGAAGCGCACGCAGTTGACACCGCACGGATCCTCACCGATATTGATCCCGACTATGTGGGTGCCCTCACCGTTATGATTGTTCCGGGGACGCAATTGCATGATGAACAGATGTCGGGAGAGTTTCAGCTTCCCGATACCTTCGGTTTTTTGGAGGAGCTCAGGAGCATGATAGAAAAGTCCAATTTTACGAACTGCTTCTTTACCGCCAATCATGCATCAAATTACCTCCCCATAAAGGCAAGAATGCCCGAGGAAAAGGACGAAACGCTACGAACGATACAAAGTGTCATAAACTCTCGTAACAGGAAAATGCTGCGACCTGAATTTATGAGGGGACTGTAAGGAAAGTTTCCCCTATAAGGGATTGTAGCCCGCCGATTTATCGGCAAATATAAAAACGTGTGAGTTCAAACTTCAATAAGGAGCACACCATTATACTCAAAAAAATCAAACTCTGGCTCAGCGTAATATTCCTGAAATACGGGAAAAAGCGGGGGCTTTCATTTCTTGAAGAGGAAATCCAATCAATCCTCAACGAGGACAAAAATGAGGGTCTCATCGACGGAAAATCCGGTGAGATGATCCAGGGGATCCTCGAGCTCTCCGAAACGATTGCCCGCGAGGTCATGGTGCCGAGGACGGAGATCGTGGCCTTGAGCAGCGATTCGACGATCAAAGATATCCTTGACTTCGTCTCACAACATGGTCATACGAGGATGCCTGTCTACAGTGAGAATATAGACAATATCATAGGCATACTGAATGTGAAGGATCTTTTGAGATTCTGGTCAGAACCCGTTACGGAAGGCAATATAGATTCGATCCTGAGAAAGGCCTACTATATACCGGAAACAAAAAATATCCATCTTCTCCTTCATGAGCTGAAAGAGAAAAAATCGCA
>JAFDAE010000089.1 GCA_019314005.1 Deltaproteobacteria bacterium
GTAGTCCTTCGGTAGGCAGCAGCCTTTGTTTGATATACCTCGGCGACCGCACAGTTTGGACAAATGTCTTCCCGGCCCTTCAGAACCTCAAAGCACTTGCGGCCAAGGACCGATTTCTTGTCAGGCAGGCCAAACGCCTTGATTAGATAATCATTTACATCCGTTAGATTGAAATCGAGGTCAACAACACTCATGTCCGCATGGATAGCATCAAAGGCAGCTTGCAGCTTTCGGTGCATTGAACCCAATGCCTCCTCCGCCCGTTTACCCTTATTGGCTTCCTCTTGCAACTCTTTGACCTTGTGTTCCAGTTCTTCGTAGGTCGGTTTTTCAGCCATGAGAAAATCCTCCGAGTGCTTCACACCAAATTTGGCTTTGTCAGTTTATGCAAGATTCTAATTTTCTTCACACACAATTTCCCCGGCATAATCACAAAACCAAAACTTGTAATTCCTTTTCACTATACAAAATATTGATACCTTAATCGAGCGAAAAATGATGCGCTCTTTTGGGACTGCATGTTTCTATTGGCATCAGCCCCCGTCATACCCGCGCAGGCGGGAATGACATCTGAGGTTTTATATTTCATAGATACGTACGTTCTGATATAGTCAATGACAGGTTATTGATTGTTACCGAATTAACGTAAAATCTAATTATAATATTGGCGCAATTGAGGTATTATATCAATAACAGATTAAGGAATTGGGAAATTTTAGGAATTTAGGTATTGTCCATCCAAAAATGACCACCACCTTTGAACGGATACTATGGGGGAAAACATGGATACCGAATCAATGAAAAATATTCCTGTTCAGATCGATGCCCTTAAGAAATACCTTGAAGAACGTTTTGGGGGACCGGTAGAGCTGGTTGGAACCGACAAGCTGGGGAAATTTGACGATACTATAAAAAAGCTGGGGTATGGGGAGACCTTTTTGATCACATTCCGGAAAGATGGCAAGGACCGGTCAGTAGTCTTTTCTACCATGCGAAGAGATAAATACGGTCACCAGTACTTGTGGGACAGGGCCCAGGTGTTGTTGTTTCAGTATGATGCCGGACAACGGCTCCCCCGGCACGCCCACCCCCTTGACATCGGTTATTTCACGGCCCAGGGGGGGGCACGTTCGGTTCGCGACGCGCAGGCTTATTTTTTGTTGACCGAAACGGTCGAAGGAACTGATTACTTTTTGGACCTGAAACGCCTACGAACAGAGCCCCTTACTGATCTCGACCTTGAGAGGGCAAAGGCGCTTGCTGAGTATTTGGCAGAGGTTCACAGCGAAAAAAAAGATGAACCCGACCTCTACATCAGAAAGGTGAGAGAGCTTGTCGGCCATGGCGAATGTATAATGGGAATTATCGACGGATACCCGCGACATTATGAAGCCTTTCCTGATGAAGCCTTTTGTGAGATCGAAAAACAGTGTGTTGAATGGCGCTGGAAGCTCAAAGAATATACCCATCGCCTCTGCCGCGAACATGGCGACTTTCATCCATGGAATCTAAAATTTCGTGAGGGCGCCGATTTTTCCACCTTTGATAGGAGCAGGGGCGAATACGGGGAAGCAGCCGACGACGTGGCAACGTTGAGCATTAACTATCTCCTCTATTCTCTTTTGGAATACGGAAAGCTGGACGGCCCGTACAAAGAATTACACGACACCTACATGAAGACCTACTTTGATAAAACACAAGATCATGAGATTGCCGAGGTGATCCAGCCGTTTTATGCCTTTCGCGGTCTGGTAATCGCCTCTCCTGAATGGTACCCAAATCATTCCGAGGAGACACGACAAAAGCTCTTTAACTTCATCAGAAATGTCCTTGCGACAGACAAAATGGATATAAATGACCTCAACCGATATCTCGAATAAAGGGTGGTCAGCCTGGTTCACCGGCCTCCCCGGCTCCGGCAAAAGCAAGCTCTCAAGGCTTGTGTGTGAGCTGTTCAACAGTGAGGGGATCGCGTGTGAACGGATTGAGCTGGACGCGATACGAAAAGAGTATGTCCCTAATCCGCAGTATACCGACGAAGAACGTGATTTTGTATATGAAAAACTGGCTGACCGCGCAGCAGAGAAGGTGCAAACCGGCGTCAATGTGATCATAGACGGCACCGCCCACAAACAGTCATATCGTGATCGGGCCAGACAGAAGATCGAGCGGTTTGTCGAGGTCATGGTCAGGTGCCCCCTTGATGTATGTATAGAACGAGAGTCCAAACGCGAACATAGCCTGGTTGTAGCGCAAATGTATCGACGGGCCCTGGAACGAAAAGAAAAGGGAACGCAGTTTGAAGACCTGGGCCAGGTGATCGGAGTTGACATCCCGTACGAAGAAAACCCTGATGCTGAAATTATTATTGATAGCAGCAAAGGCCCTGCATTGGAAAACGCCCGGATCGTAAAAGACGCCCTTGTGAGATACCTCAACAGCCGGTAACCCAAGTTCCTTATTTTACAAATCTCCGCAGGAAATTCTGAAGCCAGTCACAGTCAGACACCGGAAAGGAAAAAATACGTTTGCGGTTTCGATATGCTTTTGATATTCTGATATTTTAGAAATTGAGAGCTTTGCACAACGCGATATTTTTTCGTCAGGCAAGGAAGGCAAAAATTTTAACCGGAGGAATACATAGGGTATTTCGAGGATTAAAATTTGAAGCCTGCCGCCGCATCACGGAAAAATGGCAGTTGTGCAAAGCTCTCAAATTACGTACAGTGGCAAGAACTATAAGGCAAATTGGTATTTCCTATGAATCTTATAACCAAACTCCAAATTAGGTATTCCTTAATTGGTTCAATTGTGGTGCCGATTGTTGGGCGTATAGCGTTGGCTGGCACTGCTCACGCGGGAGATTTGTATCGTTACATTATTCCTGCATTAGTAGGCTGTGCTGCGGGTTTTTTAATTGGTAGGGTACAGGGACGTTATATCATCAAACAGAGAGAGTTGGCAGAAAGCAATCGCTACCTAAAGGCGATCCTCGACAACACTCCTGCACCGATCTACCTCAAAGATTCTGCGGGCAAATACCTGCTCATTAACAGACAATATGAGATGTTGGCGCATATTTCCCTGAAAGAGATCATAGGCAAGAACGATTTCGATGTTTTTCCTGAACATGTAGCCACACTTTTCCGCTCCCAGGATGAAGAAGTCAAAAATCGCAACGTTCCTGTGGAGTTTGAAGAGACTATCCCTCTGAAAGATGGTGAACATACCTTTATCACGTCCAAATTCCCATTGCATGATGCAGACCGTAATATCTACGCGGTCGGCGGATTCTGCACCGATATTACTATCCGTAAGCAAGCCGAGGAAGAACTCAAGAGAAGCAAGAATTTTAGTGCCAAAATGTTGAATAATTCTCCCAACCCTATAATATGTATCAACTCGGATACTTCAATAGGTTACGTAAACCCTTCGCTGGAAAGGCTGACCGGTTTTACCTCTGAAGAGCTTGTAGGCACTAAGGCTCCATACCCGTTTTGGCCAAAAGAATTTGTTAAGGAAATACAGAACGACCTTAAATTAGCAATGCTCAAGGGCGCATGGCCGCGTGAGGAGACTTTTCAAAAGAAAGGTGGAGAGCGTTTCTGGGTTGAAATAACTTCAGTGCCAATAACCCATAAAGGGAAACTCGATTATTACCTCGCAAGCTGGGTTGACGTCACCGAACGCAAGCAGGCGGAAGAAGAACGAAGGAAACTCGAAGCCCAGCTCCGAGAAGCCCAGAAGATGGAGGCGATCGGAACCCTTGCAGGTGGCATTGCGCATGACTTCAACAACCTGCTTACGATCATTCAGGGGACTATCTCATTGATGCTCTTCGATGCCGATTCCACACATCCAGACTACGAGCTGCTGCAAGTAATTACAAAACAGGTCTGGCGGGGGGGCGATCTTACCGCCCAGCTTCTCGGATATGCGAGAAAAGGAAAATATGAGGTAAAACCGATCAGCCTCAACCGTGTAGTGGAAGAAACCTCTGATACATTTGCCAGGACCCATAAAGAGATCACGATTCATCGAGAATTAACTGAGGACTTATCCAGCATAGAGGCTGACCAGTCGCAAATTGAGCAGATCCTGCTGAATCTGTACATAAATGCCTCAGGGGCCATGCCTCGTGGAGGAACGCTTACCTTAAAGACCATGAATGTAACCCACAACGATATAAAAGACATAACGCCTAATCCAAGATCCGGCAGCTACGTCTTACTAACAGTAACCGACACAGGCACAGGTATGGACAAAGAGACCCGGGAGCGAATCTTTGAACCCTTTTTTACGACCAAAGAAATGGGAAGAGGCACAGGACTTGGGTTGGCTTCTGCTTATGGGATCATCAAAGGCCATCGCGGATACATCCATGTCGATTCCGAGAAAGGACGCGGTACAACCTTCAGCATTTATCTCCCTGCATCAGATAAAAAGGTTGAGACGGCTATCAAAACTGCCGACCACGTTATAGAAGGAAGCGAGACCATCCTCCTCGTAGACGATGAAGCCCAGGTCTTGGCTGCAGGCATTAGGGTGCTCAAAAAACTGGGATACACCGTGTTTGAGGCCAAAGGCGGCAAAGAGGCCGTTGAAATCTATGGGGCAAACAAAGATATCATTGATCTAGTCGTCCTTGACATGATCATGCCGGACATGGGCGGTGGTGAGACCTATGACAGAATGAAAGAGATCAATCCCGACGTAAAGGTACTCATTTCAAGCGGATACAGCATAGAAGGCGAGGCGACCGAGATATTGGACCGGGGCTGTGACGGTTTTATTCAGAAACCCTTTGGTATGGCAGAGCTGTCCGGGATAATCAGAGAGTTTCTCGACAAGGAATAGGGTCAACAACCCCAAAAAATTAGAATACACAAATCATATCTGCAACATACCTATATCTTTTATCTTAAAACCAGGGAAAGAGCCCCGGTAGTGCATGCCCTGCGACATAGTCCGCAACCGAAACATTTTTTCGAATCAATCCGGGCTATCGTCCTGCCGTCTTCCTGAATGCTATCTATTGCATGAAACTGACAACTCTCAGCACAGAGCCCGCACCCTTCACATAGGCCCCTGTCCACCACGGCAACATGTTCGGCTCTGGCAATGGTTTCCACACGAATGCCGGACAGCGTTCGCATGGCTATACAATCACGAGTGGTACAATTACAGACTGCTCCGATAAAAGGGGTCAACATGGTCCAGATAGTATGTATTGCGCCATCTTCTTCCATTTCCTCCATCTGATGGAGAGCTTCGTGGTGTGACAATGATTCAAGACCCTCATCGGAGGGCTTGCCGAAATAAGTCATATCAAGGCCTTCATACCAGGCACAGGGACCGTAACTGATTGCATAACAGCATCTGACTTCTTTTTTGTGGGCTGCCCACCGGCAGGCGCATGGCATTCTGGTAATGGTTTCTGCCTTGAGAACCAATTCTTTAATCTCCTCCATGGGTAGGACCTGACCAAAATGTTCGATTTTGGCCCGCCGCTCCATATTATCTGTTATGGAAGCCGGCAGCCGTCCCTTCCTGGCAAAAAGAACCTCGAGGCGTCCAAGGGTTTTAAAGCCATCATTAATTGTAGATTCAAAAAAATCTTGGATATATTTTTTGCGCTTTAAATCGGCAACGAGATCTTGAGCGTAATTTGCCGCATTCTTATACCAGATCTTTCCGTCTCCATGTTTTGTACAAAATTCACACATGGTCTTTCCTGTTATAGTATGAGACCAAGGTCTCAATATATGGTTGGATCAACAATTCCCGCTTCTTCAAACCCCTTCTTCCTCAAGAGACAACTGTCACAACGTCCGCACGCCCTTCCCTCCTTATCAGGATCGTAGCAGCTATGTGTAATGGAGTAGTCTATCCCCAATTCAATACCTTTTTTTATAATCTCAGCCTTGCTTAGATTGATAAGCGGGGTATTTATATGTATGGCAAACTTTCCTTCGGTGGTTGCCTTGGTGGCTAAATTTGCCATTCTTTCAAAGGCTGCAATATATTCCGGACGACAGTCGGGATACCCGGAGTAGTCAACAGCCGTCACCCCTATGAAGATCGTCTCGGCATTGATTACTTCGGCCCAGGCAAGAGCATACGAAAGGAAGATCGTGTTTCTGGCCGGAACATAGGTAACAGGGATGCCCCTTGTAATCTCTTCGGCCTTCCTGTCTTTCGGGACAGGGATCGTTGATGTCAGAGCCGAACCGCCGATTACGCCGAGATCAATATCGAGTACAAGATGTTCTTTTACAACAAATTGCCGGGCAATAGTGCGTGCGCTTTCCACTTCAAAAATGTGGCGCTGTCCATACCGAAATGTAAGGGCATATAGTTCAAACCCCTCATTCTTTGCAATAGCAAGCGCCGTGGTTGAATCGATACCTCCGCTTAGCAGGCATACCGCTTTTTTAGGTGATGTCATTGTTAAGCCTCGTGTTTACTGTTCAGTTAATCCGGGTGTAGAGTTAGAGGATTGTCTCGCTTGCTGATGTTCAGTTTTACCAACTCATTAATATTAAAATGGATAATAGATCTTTGTCAAACAGAAATATATAGAGACTTTAGGTGAGGTTTCACCTAACATTTTTTGTTCCACATCAACCAAGAAATGTCACTTTTGGTAAGGTTCTTAGAACGAAAACTGGCAATACGATTTAAAATTTATAAATTTATTAATGTGTTAGCCCATGAGCTGGTGACGACTATAAGTTGGAATAAAATTTGCTTTATATAAAGAAGAGTATAGTGTATAAATACGATTCCTTAGAGGCTATGCTTATGAAAGCACGAAGATTTGGTTTTTTTCTAACAGTAATATTTACACTTACTATCTTCTCATCTCTTATTTCTCCTTCCGCCCACGCCAAAGTAACAGGCCCCTGTGCCAACTGCCACACCATGCACAACAGTCAAGCCGGTTTACCCATGGTAGAATATGGGGCTGGTGAGACATGGGGGAGTACAGAACCACAACCTGCTCTGCTACGCGGTACATGTCTGGGGTGCCACGGCCAGGGAGGTTCGAGTAAGATTGTGACAATAGGTGGTAGTCAGATCCCCCAAGTCTATCACGCTGACAGCACAGATTTGGCAGCCGGGAATTTTAGGTACATTGAAACAGGCGGAGATAACAGGGGGCATAATGTCATTGATCTCAGCAACGCTGATGATGTTCTGAGCAGCCCCCCGGGTTGGAATTGTGCTTATCCGGTCTCAGATACACAACTCACATGTGCCGGAAATTACGGTTGTCATGGTTACCGCTATAAGAATCAAGGGACTGCGTCAAACATCATGAAAGGTACTCACCACCGGAATGTGGATGGAAAGTGTGACATTGCTGATGATCTTTACAACAGCTATAGGTTTTTATTGGGTGTAAAGGGTCTCGAAAATACGACAGATAAATGGCAGAACAAGAGTGCGAGCAGTCATAATGAGTACTATGGGACAACCACACCTATGGAGGATGGCGCTTGTTCTGACTGTCATGCTTTTTCTCCTGGCTCCATGAACGCAAGCCCGGCAAACAACACCATAAGCGGGTTCTGTGGTACATGTCATGACGACTTTCATTTCGTATACGGGATAGGTGGTGATACGACCTCACCCTTCACGAGACATCCAACTGATATAGTCCTGAAAGGGAGCGGTGAATATGCTGGATATACCATCTACAGTATCGAAGCCCCTATTGCCAGGACCACGGTCCCGGATTCTGCCAGTGGTGAAGTACACCCAGGAACAGACGTTGTTACGTGTCTATCCTGCCATATGGCTCACGCGAGCAATTATCCTGATTTGCTCAGGTGGGATTATGACGCTATGGTCGCAGGCGGTGGTGGATCAGGTGGATGCTTTACCTGCCACACTACGAAAGATGGCTCTTAGTATTAAATCCCCTATAAATGATCTTGCTAAGGAGGTTGTCCGAGAATTATGTCCACAACGAAAAAGAGTGAGAACGAGACAAAATTTTCGCAAATTTGAGGAGAATAGCAGGCCTATTTGACGAAAACTTGCGGGAATTTGGGCCGTTTCTCACGCTTTTGCAGTAGGATATTCTCGGACAACCTCCTAAAGAACGCCAATGATTTTGTGAAGTTGAACCTGGAGCCTTACATTGAGCCGGTCATTTAGTATCCACCCGGCAAGTGTGCTAAGTTCCTGTTTCCCGAACACCGGTGAAAAATGGATAGGATATCTTGCTGATGGCTCAAGACCTGTTTTTTGTATAAGTTCCCGTGCAAACTCATAATCCGAACGATTGCCGATAACGAATTTGACCTCGTCTCCGTCGCTTAACCTGTTAATATTTCCAAGATCATTCCTTTCTGACATACCGCTCGAAGGCGTTTTAAAGTCGACAATTTTCATGCATCGGTTATCCACAGAGCTGATATCCTGGCTTCCATTGGTTTCAAGGAGGACTTCATACCCTCTTTTGAGCAACTCTAAAACAAGATCGGGAGTTGCTGCCTGAAGCAACGGCTCCCCGCCGGTTATTTCTATCAGGGGACATCCATAGCCGTCGACTGCATTTATGACCTCTTCTATCCCCATCTCACGGCCATCTTCGTAGGCATATTGTGTATCGCAATAAGAGCACCGCAAATTACAGCCGGTCAGTCGAACAAAAACACAGGGCCGGCCTGCGTGTGTGGATTCTCCCTGGATAGAATAGAATATTTCATTTACTAAAATAGACACAACGTTCTTTTTGACACTTTCAATATACGCTGTCAAACATTTTTGAATGCTCCCCTTCCCCACTTTTTCTTTTCTGTCCTCTGTCTTCTGACCTCTGTCCTCTGTTTTCTGTCGTCCGTCTTCTGTTCTCTGTCCTCTGCCTTCTGTCTTCTATTTTCTATTTCCCTAACCAATTGCGCTTTAGGCAATATGGTGTTATAAATTAAGTTTCACCGTTTTGAACATTTGGTATTTGAATTTAAAATTTGTTTCGAATTTCGATATTCGAATTTCTGATTTTATGTAGAAAATGGGTTTAGACAAAATCATAATAAGGGGTGCACGACAGCACAACCTTAAAAATATCAATGTTGATATCCCCAGAAACCGAATGGTGGTCGTGACCGGCCTTTCCGGTTCCGGCAAATCGACTCTTGCCTTTGACACACTGTATGCCGAAGGTCAACGCCGATATGTGGAATCGTTGTCAGCCTATGCCCGCCAGTTCCTGGAAAGGATGGACAAGCCGGATGTTGATACTATCGAAGGGCTTTCGCCTGCGATTGCCATCGAACAAAAATCGGCCGGTCATAATCCCAGGTCTACCGTAGGCACGGTTACCGAGATCTATGATTATCTTCGTCTTCTCTTTGCCCGCATTGGACATCCACATTGCTATAAGTGCGGTCGTCCTATTACTCCCCAGGCCATTCAACAGATTGTAGACCAGATCCTGGATCTGCCGGAAGGGACAAAAATAGTCATTTTGGCTCCGGTTATTAGAGACCAGAAAGGGACTCATCAAAAGTTGTTTCAGCAGTTACGCAAAGACGGCTTTATCCGGGTCCGAATAGACGGTGAAACAATAGAATTAGAGCACGACATTTCATTAACCAAAAGCAAGAAACACACAATCGAGGTAGTCGTAGATCGTCTGATCGTAAAGAAGTCCGTTAAGAACCGACTGGCCGATTCCCTTGAATTGGCTATAGGACAATCTGACGGCTTGGTAACAGTCGATATTGTAGGCGGCAAGCCGCTTTTATTCAGTGAAAGAGCTGCCTGTATTCACTGTGGCGTAAGCTATCCGGAAATTACCCCGGCAAGTTTTTCTTTTAATAGTCCTCAGGGGGCTTGCCCTGCCTGTGACGGTCTGGGCACCATGACGATCTTTGACCCTGAGCTGATAGTACCGGATCACGATCTTTCTTTGAGAAAAGGCGCGGTTGTGCCGTGGGAAAACAGGCATAGTGTTCATTTTCATCAGATATTGGATGCTCTTACGCATCACTACGGAGTGGATATATACACACCTTTTTCGGATTTGCCTCAATTATTCAGGGATGTCCTTCTGTACGGCTCGCAAGATGAAGAGATCACTTTCTATTTTGAAAAGGACGGTCGACGATTTTCTTATACAAAGCCTTTTGAGGGGATCATACCAAACCTCGAACGCCGCTATCAGGAAACACAGTCTCACCAGGTACGAGAAGAGATCTCACAGTTTATGAATCTTAGAGACTGTCCTGAATGTGGGGGGGCGCGTCTCAAGCAAGAGATACGTTCTGTCAAGATAGCCGGTCTTTCTATTGACCAGGTTACCTCTTTTCCCATCTCCGAGGCCTTTTCTTTTTTCTCTTCACTGACATTGTCCGGCAGAGATCAGGCCATTGCCGACCGAATTTTACGGGAGATTTCACAAAGACTAACATTCCTGGAAAATGTGGGACTCGGCTACCTCACTCTTGACCGTGCCTCTGTCACTCTTTCCGGAGGAGAAGCCCAAAGGATACGACTGGCCACACAGATCGGTTCAAAACTGACAGGGGTCCTCTATGTGCTGGATGAACCAAGTATAGGACTCCATCAACGAGATAATCAGAAACTGTTAGGGACGCTTCAGGAGATGCGCGATTTGGAAAACACCGTCCTGGTAGTAGAGCACGATCCTGAAACTATATTGAGCGCTGATTATGTAATAGATATGGGCCCCGGCGCTGGAATACATGGGGGGAATGTAGTTTTCAGCGGCACCCCGGATGCTCTCTTATCTGATAAGAATTCACTCACAGGAATGTATCTTTCGGGAAGAAAAAAAATACCGGTCCCCCGAAAGCGAAGAAACAAAGAAAGGGGCTGCGTGGTTGTAGAAGGCGCCTCTGCCAATAACTTAAAAGAGATTGACGTCTCCTTTCCTCTTGGGCGCTTCATTTGTGTAACCGGGGTTTCAGGTTCCGGAAAATCTTCGTTAGTGTTGGAGACACTGCATAAGGCATTAGCGCGAAAATTTTACCGCAGCAGGGAAAGGGTCGGTAAGCACAAAGGCATACGTGGTCTTGAACATATCGACAAGGTAATAAATATAAATCAATCCCCTATTGGCCGGACTCCACGTTCTAATCCCGCCACTTACACCGGACTCTTTGCGCCTATCCGGGAGCTGATTTCACAGACTCCTGAAGCAAGAGTTCGCGGGTACAGGCCCGGACGATTTAGTTTCAATGTAAAAGGGGGGAGATGCGAGGCGTGCAGCGGGGATGGAATTATCAAGATAGAAATGCATTTTCTTCCCGACGTATATGTAACGTGTGATGTTTGCCATGGAAAACGATACAATAGAGAGACACTGGAAATCCGTTATAAAGGGAAGAATATCGCAGAAATACTCGACATGACGGTCAACCAAGCGCTTTCCTTTTTTGGAAATATCCGCCGGATAAGAAGAAAGCTTCAGACGTTGGTCGATGTAGGTATCGGTTATATACACCTGGGACAGTCTGCCACCACCCTTTCCGGAGGCGAGGCGCAACGCGTTAAGCTTTCCCGAGAGCTGAGCAAATCGGATACGGGTCATACTATATACATTTTAGATGAGCCGACAACAGGCCTACATTTTGCGGACATACAAAAGCTTCTTGAAGTCCTGAATCGGCTCACCGACGCAGGCAATACAATTATCGTCATAGAACACAATATGGATGTAATAAAATCGGCCGACTATATTATAGACCTCGGGCCTGAGGGTGGAAACAAAGGGGGCGAAGTAATCGGATGCGGCACCCCGGAAGAAATCGCAGTACTCGACAACTCATATACAGGAGAATTTCTCAGGAAGGTGCTTTAACAGTATTCATCCAGAAATGGTAGATTTTGTCTCGAGACAAGGCCGCACAAAGGTTTATACCACAGGCGTAGCAGGGCTACGTCGAGGATAGGAACCTGCGGAGAACGCAGTATCGTGGCAAAAGATGCCATTTCTGGGTGGATACTAATCGGTGGTAAGCTTATAACACAAGGCGTCTAATCTGAGGGTAAAATCTACATTTTCTATATGTACATCGGCGGGGGCCTTCAGTTGCACGGGAGCAAAATTCAATACACCCTGCACCCCTGCCTTGACAAGTCTATCAGCACATTCCTGGGCCGTTTGATTTTGCGTGGCAATGACACCAATGTCGATCCCGATTTTCTCTATCTCATCTTCCATTTTCTCTACAGGATCAATGATGAGGTCGCCGATTTTAGTCCCTATTTTTTCCGGATCCTGGTCAAAGGCTTTTACAAAAATATAGCCCTGCTTATTAAACAGCGCATGTCTTAGAAGCGCGGCTCCGAGATTTCCTACCCCTATAAGCCCTAAGCGCCATTCTTTATTTAGACCAAGGATTTTTCGTAGTTCAAATAGGAGATCTTTTACGTAGTAACCGATACCACGCACCCCGAACTCGCCGAAATAAGCCAGATCTTTTCTTATTTGTGCTGAGTTGACTCCACAGGCTTCGGCTAAATTAACCGAAGAGATTAACTTGACATTATTCATGTCAAGAAGCGCTAAATGGCGGGCATAGACTGAAAGCCTGTGTATTGTTATTTCAGGAATTTTTGCATATTTCATAGGCTTTGCACTGATTTGAAAAGGGACAAAACATGCGTCTGTAGAATAAAAAAGGGCTTCCGGATTATATGAAAAACATCAATCAGGAAGCCCCCTTTTAAGACTTTATATTTACATAAACAGTTTTGCTGCCGGGTTTGCATAGATGATAATCAATGCAACAACCAGAGCATAAATACAAAGAGACTCAATCAGGGCCAGACCGATGATCAGGGTAACGGTTACCTTACCTGATGCCTCGGGGTTTCTGGCTACGCCCTCAACAGCGGCTTTCAGGGACATACCCTGAGCGAGACCACAAAAACCAGCGGCGAATGCGATACCAAAGCCGGGAGCAATTACCGACCAGATAAAGAAATCGAGCGCTGCCATTGAAGTGTCACCAGCAGCAAATGCGATTGACGATAGTCCCAATACAAGAGCAATGGTCCATAGAGTTGAAACAGAAAACTTTTTCATACAACAACCTCCTTTAATTAAATTTATTTAGCGGGCTTCTTCCAAAAACACCGTTAAACAGCTCATACACATATCCAAGTTCTAAATCCCTCAAATCCCTAATTCCTCAATCTTAGTGCGCATGCTCCAGAGCGCCTGAAAAGTACATGATTGAAAGGAGCGTAAATACAAATGCCTGAATAAAGCAAACAAAGATACCCATCGCCATTATGGGAAGAGGAGCAAGAAAGGCGCCTGCCAGGAAGAATAAGATTCCAACCACGAGTTCATGCCCCATCATGTTTCCAAAAAGACGAATAGTGAGAGAAAGTACACGGGCAAGATGTCCGATGATCTCTATGGGGAATATAAGGGGCGCCATCCACCATACCGGTCCCATAAAGTGTTTAATATACTTGGGCCCGTGACACTTAACACCAAGTATGTGCGTATATATTACCACTACCAGCGCACAGGAAAGCGTTGTGTTGACGCTTGCGGTCGGAGAGAAAAAGCCTGGTATTAACCCCATTAAATTGCATGTAAATATGTAAAGAAAAAGGGTCGCGATAAGCGGAAGAAGAAAACGTCCGTGTTCTCCGGTGATGTCAACCATAAAATCTTCAATTCCGCTGACAACCGCTTCAAGGACATTTTGCGACCCGGTCGGGATCATCTTGATTCCCTTTGCTGCCATCCATCCGATTGCCATCAAGAAAAGCATCGCGACCCAGGAATAGGCAACCCAGGGATAGTGATGCGCGAAGGGCCAGTGGAATAAATCTGCTAAAAAAAGATACGGATGTCCCATATTATACAACCCCCCTGAAAAAGTTTTCTTTTACCTCGTACACTAATCCTACAAGAAGACTAATAACAATAATAGAAAGACCTAATATCAACCCTAACGGCTCCACATAATGCTCAGATATAAGCACAAAAATAATCAATGCACTTATCAAAAATCGAATGTAATATTTTCCGAGGATTATGCCTGGACTTGACAGTTGCAAGGGATCCAACGATTTTTTTAACGTACGATAAAGAAAATGAAAATTTATCGAAATAATCAACCCGCCGGCAAAGACCCCCCAACCAAAATCCCAAGTTCTTAATAGAACTCCTCCAACAGTCAGAACTGCTAATAATATCCAATTAGAAAAGACAATGATCTTTAAGAGCCTTTCCTCTTCGGGCATCTCGGATTTTTTCATAACTCGCGGCTCTTCTTCATGACTAAATAAATATTCCTAAAACCAGCCGCAATACCAAATCCGAGAAATATCAATGTGAACCAGGGGGAGGTATCAAACACATGATTATCCAGGTAATACCCAATGCCCAATCCGATGACTGTCGCCAGGACAACAGAGATGCCTAACCCGCTGAAATACGCTAGATCCTTAAATAATCCCTTGGTTTCCTTTTTCATGACAAAGAGCGCCGAAAAGAAAAGCTTGTTGGTCGTACCATAAGCATTTTGATAAGTCAACTTTAAATTAAGGTTTCAAACACCTTTTTAGCGGCCTTGACGGTAGCTTCAATATCGTGCTGACTGTGGGCATTTGAGACAAAAATAGCCTCGTATTGGGAAGGAGCGCAGTAGATTCCGTTTTCCAACATTCCTCTATAGTATTTGGCAAATCTCTCCAAGTCGCTTGTCTGGGCATCCTTAAAATTTGCTACTGTTTGGTTTGTAAAAAAGAACCCAAGCATGGAGCCGACCCTATTGCTCGCAACAGGTATCCCTACTTCATTTGCCGCTTTTTTAAGTCCCCCGGCCAGGGAAGCGGACTTTTCTTCAAGTTCTTCGTAAAATCCTTCCCGTTGGAGTTGTTTTAATGTTGCTATACCCGCGCTCATTGCCACGGGATTTCCTGAAAGCGTCCCTGCCTGATAAACAGGCCCTTCCGGCGCAATCTTTTCCATGATTTCACGCCTTCCGCCGTACGCCCCCACGGGAAGCCCTCCGCCGATAATCTTACCCAAACAGGTAAGATCCGGCGTGATTCCATATACGGCCTGGGCGCCGCCGTAAGCCACCCGAAAACCGGTCATTACTTCGTCAAAGATGAGAACAATCCCCTTTTCCCGGGTGAGCCTTCTCAGTTCCTTAAGAAAATCAGGACGTGGAGGAACCAGCCCCATATTTCCGGCAACAGGTTCCACAATGACGCATGCTATCTCGTCCCCTTTTTGTGAAATTATATCATTTACCCGATCTATATCATTGTAGGGAATGGATATGGTTTGCTCTACACATCTCTTCGGCACGCCGGGACTTCCGGGGATCCCAAGAGTCGCCACCCCGGAGCCTGCCTCAACCAGTAATGTATCGGCATGGCCGTGATAACAGCCGTCGAATTTTATAATAGTATCTCTACCGGTAAAACCGCGGGCAAGACGTATTGCGCTCATGGTCGCTTCAGTACCGGAATTTACCATGCGGACCATCTCAACGGAAGGGACGGCCTCTATTACCATTTCAGCGAGTGTTATTTCCAGGTCGGTAGGAGCGCCAAAACTGGTCCCCCGGTTCAAAACTTTTTGTATGGCTGCGATGACTTCAGGATGGCTGTGCCCCAATATCATAGGTCCCCAGGAAGCTACATAATCGACATAGGAATTGCCGTCTGCGTCAAAAATATAAGCCCCCTCTGCGCGGTCAATAAAGAGCGGGGACCCTCCGACCGATTTACAGGCGCGAACAGGGCTGTTGACACCCCCCGGAATTATAGCGCGTGCTTTAGCAAAAAGCTCTTGCGATTTATGATCCTTCATGCAGAACCTTCCCTTCGTATTCGTTTTAACAATGAGACCTTTGAAAAACGTAACATTTTTTTGTCAGGCAAGGAAGGCAAAAATTTTAACCGGAGAAATACATTGCGTATTTCGAGGATTAAAATTTGAAGCCTGACACCGCATCACGGGAAAATGGCAGTTTTGCAAAGGTCTCACAATATCGGGACGTATACCAAAATGGATTGAGAAGGTCAATACGGATG
>JAFDAE010000437.1:0-4675 GCA_019314005.1 Deltaproteobacteria bacterium
CCTCTGCGCCCACTGCCAGTATTTCAGAGCACCAATGAAAAGCGGCATGTTTACAAAGGGCGACTGGTGCAGCAATTCGCAATCTAAGAACGCTCTCGAATATGTTACTGGCTTCGACACTTGCGACCAGTTTGCGAAGCGTGACAAAAAGGCTCCGCTATGGATGCGAATTTTGAATAGAGTAATGAAATGGCTACACTAAACCTTAGAGATGATGAAGGCTTCGTCGCCTTGCTAATGGCCGAGCGTGCGGCAATGCTGGCGCGTGTTGATGCTATTGAAAAATTTCTCTGTATGCCAAAGACAAAGGACTTGCGCAAGGCTGTAAAAAAAGCAGCGAACGAAAGTGATATGACGATAGCGGCGTTTATTGGAGGAAGCAATGAATAAGCACAATCTTATAAAATTAGGAGCATTGGCTCAAAAGACTTTCGATATGGATGAAAACTTCAAAATAATGGAGGTTGCATCTGATGATACGAACAGTATTAACGTTGTCTTTTCAGGATCGTTTAGCAATATGTCTGTTGACAGAATATCCGTTCCGACAGAAAGAGAAACCATCGAATTAACAAAATTCGGAATACAAGATAATTTTGAGTTTATCAGAGCAGGTTATTTTCGTAAGGAAAACGTGCTGATAATAAAAGAGATATAATGAAGCATAAGTGCAAATTCGGATACTCGCGCAAATTCGCTGAGAAGTTGGCTGCGATGAAACAGCGGTGCTTATCGAAGCAAATGATGAATGAGAAAGAAAAAATAATAATGGCGTGCGCAGAATCGTGTGGATACCTTGAGTCGCTTCTTGGGAGTTTAGACGATGTTTCATTTGGGGAACGAAAGAATGATGTAAAAGGTTTAATATTTGTCTTGAAAAAGGTTTCTGAAAATATGGAATATAGCCTAAATATGTTAGATGGCGAGACGTATTCCAGAAGCGATGAAGAAAGCACAAGAGAAGCAGGTGTTAGCCTTGCGATGCCCAGTACCATCCTGAACAGACTGCGGGAGAAGTTGCGTAAAAAGAAAAAAACGTGGTAATATCTATTATGGATGCAAGCAAAGTTTCGAAGGGAAACGCTGGCCTATAGCCAGAGAGCAGGTTCAAGACCTGGGATGCGTCCAAAAATGGAAACTGTTCCCGCTTAGTTCAACCGGCAGAACGGCGAAAAGCCAAGAGTATTATCCGATTGGCATATTTCGCAGATGTGAGTTCGAGACTCGCAGCGAAGTTTCCAAATACAATTAAATAGACAGGCCCAATATATTTACTCAAGCCGCATTTTTTAGCATAGCCGAAAGGCGACCGCTGAGAGATGCGGTTTTTTTATTCCCCGACCCGTTGGTCGCTAAACTCGAAAAGGAAAAACACCATGCCAGAAGAAACTAAAGTTGACGAAGAAATCGTGGAAGATGAGGTCAAGGAAACACCGTCTACAGAGACGAAAAAAACTGATGACCACATGATCCCGCAAAGCCGCCTGAACGTTGTAATCCAGGAACGAGACGACGCAAAGAAACGCGCTGACTCCCTTGAGAAAGCAATAGCAGATGCTGAAACAAAACGGCTCAAAGAGAGCGAAGATTATAAAGCCCTCTATGAAGCTGAACAGGCAAAGGTAATCGAATTGAAGCCCAAAGCGGATGGAGCGGACAGCGCACACGCTACGCTCAAGGAAGTTTTGGAAGCGCAAATCGAAGCGATACCAGACCACCAGCACAGCCTTGTACCTGATGAATTGTCAACTGAAAAACAACTGGCTTGGATAGCACGAAACCGCGCCTTACTCTCCAAAGAACAACCATTTGATATTGGCGCTGGAGAGACAGGCGGCAACGGCGACGGGAAAAGCGTTACTCTTTCGCCAGAACAAAAGAAAGCCGCAAGAAAAGCAAACGTTACAGACGAGGCTTACGCGAAGAGTATAGAAAAATAAAACAGAAAGCCCTATATGGGCATTGAGGTAAAAAATGGCAACACAAGGATTTGAGTTTGACAGCGACCTTAACGGTGGCAATGCAACTCCCGTCATTCGTGATTTCATTCTAGGAGCCGCCGCTGAACATTTAGTAGGCGATCTGATGAAAGTTCAAACGGATGGTTTTATTGACGCGGTAGCAGGTTCAATCGACGAAGTAACCTGCGTCATGCAGGAAAATGTAGCCACTGGCGATATTTCAGCAGGGGTTACACAAGCGAAGGCCGCAATCATAACCAGCAGCCAGGTATGGCGATGTTCTACAGACGCTTCAACCGCTGCGACCGCTTTGGTCGGCACTGTCAAGATTTGGGACACTGTAGACAAAAACACCATTGATGCCGACGATGTAACGAACGGTTCAATGATTGTGGCAAAGGGCCTTCCAGCCCAAATGTTATCGGATATGTAGTTTTTTCTGATACCACTTTCGGCAACGCATAAGGAGCGTGAATCATGGCTATCTCTGAACAATGGGTAGAACTACTCACCCCCGGCCTACGCGCTATCTTCGATATTCAAAAAGATGCGCTTGCCGCAGAAGCAAAAGCACCTAAGTTATTTGGTGTTAGTTCTTCAACAAAAGCTGAAGAAAGTGACCTGGGCGTCGGTGGCTTTGGTGATTGGCCTGAGTATGACGGTGCAATCTCTTACGAGGACAACGCACAAGGTTTCAAAACGACCTATACTCACATTAAGTTTGTCAAGGGCTTCAAGGTTGACGAAGACCTTGTAGCAGACGATCAATACAACATCATCAATGCAAAGCCGAAAGGCTTGGCGCTCGGCGCAATGCGCAAGAAAGAAAAAGATGCCGCAAGCGTTTTCAACAACGCCTTTGATACTGATTATCTTGGTGGTGACGCTCAATCTCTTTGTGACGGTGCTCACCCCTTCTCCCCCTCCAACACAGCAAGCACGCAAAGCAACAGCGGCACGACCGCACTGTCTCGCGAAGCTATTATCGCAACTCGCAAGTTGATGAGAGCCTTCACTGATGATAAAGGCGAGTTGATCCAGGTTATGCCTGACACTTTGCTTGTACCGCCCGAGCTGGAAGAGACCGCATGGCTCGAAGCGAACAACGCAATGCAGACCGATAGCGCAGATCGCAACGAAAGTTTCGTCAATTCGCTTGGTCTCAAGGTTATCGTTTGGGATTATCTCACCGATGTAAACAACTGGTTCCTGATCGACAGTGTAATGGCGAAAGCTGGAATGCTCAATTGGCTTGACCGCTATCCGCTGAGTTTCTCAGTAGATCCCACTAGCGATTTTCGTATGGAAGCCCGCTATCGTGGCAAGATGCGATACTCGCACGGCTGGAATGATTTCAAGTTCGTTTACGGAATGAACGTTGCCTAAGAAAGGCTGTTTATAAAATCTTCTGGTAGCGTGTCGTTTTTGGAACGATTGCAATGCTGGCACGCTACCACCAGATTATCTTTAGAATTAGAGCCACCCTGACGGGCGGGTGAAATTCCCCGCCAAACTCCATCCCGCAAGGGCGAGTTAATCCGGCACCCATGCCGGTAAAACCCGAAAGGGTACTTAGAAAAAGGAGAAAATAATGGGCGACACACATTTTAGTGGAATGTTATATCACCTTGGCGGCGCACCTGTAGTGTCCGGTCAAGACATTAGTGGCACGACTTACTTCGTTGATGAAAACTTCGGAAAAGATGGAAATAATGGATTAGGTTTGGGGGCGCCTTTAGCGAGTTTTGCCCGCGCCGCAGTTTTGAGTAACATTAATATTGGAAGCGGCGCTCAACGCTGGGCACGCAGAAATACCATCTATCTTCTTGGCGACAGGCTGACCGAAGACCTCACCACCCTGCCCGACAAATGCGACGTAAGAGCCGTTGGTTCTACCGATAGCTTCAAGGGTGGCACGATTGTAGGAAACCACACGATTGGAAGCGGCGTAGGCACGCGGTTTTATGGTGTGGGCTTTGAGCCTGGTGCGGCTGCTGACATCTTCACCTTCACAACGGCTGGATCAAGCGGTGTTGAGATTCATGGTTGCGAATTCCGCGCAACTCGTGGCGCAAATACAGCCGTGAGCGCGATTGATATTACTAACTGTATTGGACTGAAGCTCTATAATAACGAGTTTCGCGGGGCGTTCAGTGGTGATGTGATTGACATCGGCGCAGGCGCAGTAAACCACATGGTCATTGACGGCAATCTTATTGTCGGTGGTGCTAATGATGGGATTGTTGTCACTGGCGCGACCACCATTACTGGTGGACAGATGGCAACGATTTCAAACAACGACATTTCCGTTAATAACGTCACGATTAATGATGGTGCAGATAGCACTATTCTGGTTGTTGGGAATACCTGCGTGACCGCCGCCGCTTATAGTTACTGCCAACGGTGCAACTTACCCGATCCCAGTTTGGACTGACATCGAAATCTAAGGTATCAGAAAAACTAATGGGCGGCGCAAGTCGCCCATTTTAGCAATTATTCATTATTAGAAAGGAAAGCAAAATGGCAGAAGTTATATTTATAAAAGATTGCGGACACAGAAAGGCAGGTGATGTTCTCGAATGTGGCGACGCGCAAGCAGTGCAGTATATCGCTTCAAAATTTGCGGAACAGTACACGCCGCCTGCACCGCCTGAAACCATTGTTGATGCTTCATTACAAAAGCCGAAGAGAAAGACAGCAAAGCCAAGAGCAAA
>JAFDAE010000437.1:4698-5970 GCA_019314005.1 Deltaproteobacteria bacterium
CATTCGATCCGAAGAAATCAAGGTCACAACCGTTGGCAGCGCAGGTGTAGCAGTAGGCGCAACCAATAGCTCCGCCGCTATTTTTGGCAAGATACACGCGATTTATCTTGATTATCACACAAGCACACCGGCAACAGCAGACGTGACAATCACAGAGCGGATTGGGTCAGTTGATAGACAAACTTTACACGTTGAAACAAACAGTAAAACCGACGTAGTGCGCCGTCCGCGTGTAGTAATGGAAGACAACGCAGAGGCTGGGGTAGAGTACGCAGCGGGTTTCCCGATTTATGAGCCGTATGTCATAGCCGGTCAAATCCGCGTGGCAGTCGCTCAAGGCGACGCGCTCACGGATGCCGTTGTTGTAACTGTAATTTACGAGAACTAATGACCTTCATTTTTGACAATACCCTCTCAACTGACCTTGCGCTTGTTCGCTTCAATATTGGCGACACGAGCGAAGAGGGCGCGTACCTGGAAGACGAAACCATCACAGCGTTGTTAGCAAGTGAAGGGTCAGTCGGTGCAGCGGTTATCAAGTCAATTCGCTATATTCTCACTCAGTTGGCTATTCCTAACTTTAAGGAAGATTGGCTTTCGGTGGATTATGCAAAAGCACGCGAAAGTTTTGAGAAACTTCTAAAAGATAAAGCGGATGAGTTCGATATTACGCTCTCGAAAGGTATCTCTATTACTTCATCGGTAAGCAACCCGTCACGCGCTGATAGCCATCAGGAAGATAACGTTTATGATGGAAGCCCGTAATGCCTAGACTAGCAAGTAGTCGCGTTGTAAAACAAATACAAAGAGAGACGGAACGCCTCGCTTATGGTGACGCGGCTATCTACTACGCAACCCCAGACCCTGAAAACGACCTTGATAGTTATGGTCAACCACCACAAGATAGCACGGGCATAACCGTCGCCTGTTCATTCAACGACAAACCCAGCAAAGAGAAATGGGGTGCGTCAATGGATATTCAAAACATCGCAGGCGAAATCAGATTTGACGCTTTGAAGCCTGACAAGGGCGGTCGTTTCCAGATTATTGAGCGATGGGATGAAAGCGACGCAGACCCGCATATTTTTGATATTGTAGACATCAGGCGGCGCGGTGTATTCGGATGGGATTGTTTGCTTGCAACGGTGAAAATATGATACATGACATCGCAGTCGATACAAGCGATTTACTGAGAGCGATAAATGACATCACGCTTACTGCCAATGATATGCTCCAGGTCGAGGGCGCGGGTGCAAAGGTTCAAATCAATCG
>JAFDAE010000438.1 GCA_019314005.1 Deltaproteobacteria bacterium
CAAAAGCATATGCAACGGAAATGGCAGTAAAAGTCACATCAAAAGCTATTCAGATTCATGGTTCATATGGGTTGGCAGAAGAATACCCTTTGGAGCGATATTTCCGGGATGCCAGATGTTTTACTTTCTTGGATGGCACTACGCAGATACAACAACTTATTATCGCTAGGGAGTTTCTAGGTATGTCTGCGATACGTTGAAATATCGTTACAAAGTCACATATTCTGCGTGCTCCAGCATTTTGGACCATAGATCATAGTTTTCGACTCTGCTTGGATGCAGTCCTGCGATGTCTTTTGATTGATTTTTTAACCAAAGATACCAAGGGACTGCACTCCGTCATTGCGGAAAAGCAGAAGATGGTCAAGCAGATGGAACTGTGGGCGCCGAACCACCCCAAAAAATTCGGGGGCATGGGCCTCAACCTGGTGGAGCACGGCCTGGTTTCAGAGGTCCTGGGGGAACGCCGCTGGGGTTTCTGGTTTTCGGGTGCCAGGCACCGGAAGCCGGGTACATCGAGATCCTTCACCATTACGGTACGGACGAACAGAAAGAAACCTGGCTCAGGCCGCTGGTCGAAGGCAGGATCAGGTCCTGTTTTTCCATGACCGAAGTCGATCTGCCCAGCTCAAACCCGATCATGATGGATACGACCGCCGTAAAAGACGGCGACGATTATGTGATCAACGGCCATAAATGGTATACATCTTCCGCTGACGGTTCAAAATTCGCCATCGTCATGGCCGTTACCGATCCTGAGGCGTCTCCCTACATGCGTGCGAGCATGATTATCGTTCCGACGGATACCCCCGGTTTCAACCTGGTACGAAATATTTCGGTGATGGGACATGCCGGAGAAAGCTATTTCAGCATGTGGGGTGTTCCTTTTTATGACAGAATACAAAGGGCCAGGGTGATGTCCCAGCCTGTCGAGCGATACGGCGAGCTAAGTGCTATGATGGAATGGGCCGAGGCTGCTTGCCAGAAACGAAAATATAACACGCGAAGAGGCGGACCATTGGGCGTTGCAAAGCCATAAAAAGGCGATTGCTGCCCAGGATTCCGGGAAATTCGCGGATGAAATCGTTGCTGTGCCTGTTCACGGAAAAAAAGGAGCTGATCTGATATTTGATACGGATGAAGGCCCCCGGCGGGATGCCTCGATGGAAAAACTGGCAAGACTGCGTACGGTTTACGAAGACGGTGTTTGTACTGCGGGTAATTCTTCTTCTGAAAATGACGGTGCGGCCGCCGTCGTGCTGGCTTCGGAAAAAATGGCCGAAAAACTTGGCGTTGAGCCGATGGCAAGTTTTATATCCTGCGGTATCGCCGCGACAGACCCCACCCTTACTTATCCGGCAGTGCCTGCCGCTGTGGATAAGGCCTTGAAGAAAGCAGGGATTTCCATAGAACAGGTAGGCCTTATCGAGATCCAGGAAGCCTTTGCCGTACAGGCACTGGCGGATGCAAAAATGACAGGCATCGGAGATGAAGAGATGGTCACCAAGGTTAATGTCAACGGTTCCGGAATATCTCTTGGCCATCCCATCGGTGCCACTGGAACTATGAGACTGGCAACCCTGTTGCATGAAATGAAGCGGCGCAACGTTCGTTACGGTCTCGAAACGATCTGTGGCGGAGGTGGACAGGGAATCTGCATGATTGTTGAAAAATGAAGGTATTTCATTTATGTTTGGGAAAAATGCTGGCAGATGAAATCTTATTTTTTATGGATGGATTATTGTTGCAGTATGATTTATAATCCCGGGTATTACGTTTGGCATATAGTATTCCTTTTCTGTCTTTTTGATGGCAATCGGATGGAATTGTACCGAGGCACTAAGTATTTTATCGATTTTTATAATTACCTATTCTCTGGTCGGAGATTCAGCATGGTATTAGCAGTGCCGCTTGGGGCTCATTGGGGGAGTACCTTGGAATCAGCATATCCGGCGTCGGCGTGGGTATGATGCTGTTGGTAACGCCTTGTTTATCTTCCTGGTAAGCTACGGGAAAATAAAAAAACTTGTAAAAAGAGAAAATAGAACCACGGTGAGGTTCTATCGAAATGAAGCTCCCCGCCGCAAGCGGTTGGGGTAAAAAAATCATAATATAATAAAACTTAGGAGGTTAAAAAATGATTCCGGAAATCAAGAAAATACTTTTTACGACGGATCTTTCTGAAAACGCGCGTTATGCTTTTAGCTATGCCGCCAATATCGCTGCTCGTTATAACGCGGGTATCGTTATCTTGCATGTAATTGAGGGTATTCCGAATAATGTTGAAAGACAAGTCATGGACATGCTCGGTGAAAAAGAATGGGAAGAATTGAAAAAGAACAATGTAAAGGACACGATGAGCAGTCTTATAGGGAAAAGGTCGGAAAGTAAACTGATTCGGCTGGCACTTAGGAGTTTAGGCGGGCAGATTAGTGACGAATTGCCGCTTGATGAAGACCAACAAGTGGAAATTCTTGTTCAACCAGGTAATGTTGTGAAAGAGATTATTGTGCAATCAGAAAGCAACGGCTGTGGGATGATCGTTATGGCCTATCGTTCACGCAATATGCTGACGGAATCGATTATCGGAGGAGTTTGCCGAAAGGTATTGAGACGCAGTAAAAAGCCTGTTCTGTTGGTACCCATGCCGGATAAAAGTTAATTTTAGAAGCATTTCTGAAATATGAGATTTGTCAACCACACTATTAACGTTGGAAATCTCGATTGAGAAAATGATGATCACAATTAGCGAATTGAAGTTTCCGTGCTTTGGACGCAGGCTTTAGAGGAGCGATGGTTTCGCAGTTGCCAGCTTGAACCGGTTTTTAGGAAGAAAGACAGGCAAGAGATTTTACGACTATAACGAATAATTATCATTTAGTCGATTATAGTCCATAATTTTATAAAGCGCCTTGATTCAAGAGGTTCCCGAAAGGGATAGCACCTCCTACCCTTGTTTTAAGGCGCTTCTTCCATTTTTAAACCGAAATGGCGGTCATATTTCCCGTAACGACACAACCGAGATCACCGAAGTGCTTGTTATGGGGTCTTCACATCAAACCATTTAAACTCATCAGCCGACTGTAATTAATGGAGGGATACCTATGGGAATATCAATTACCGTTTCGACTCTGTTCAAGATGAATAAGGAAGGGCAA
>JAFDAE010000439.1 GCA_019314005.1 Deltaproteobacteria bacterium
AGCGTCTAGGTTATAGAAACACTGTATGGTTCCAGGCTCGCTCTGAGAGAGCAGCCAGTCTAGCCATGGGCTTTGTGTTCGTACTTCCCCTTCAGAATTAGCAATAGAGTTTAGTCCCAGATGGTAGCCGATAATCTTCATCTTATTACCTCCTTATAGACTCGAATCGCAACGTCCGCTAGAGATTGCCAATACTGCTTGAATTCTACTTTTCTCCACGGTACGGGCGCTAGACTGTGGTAGCTTTGGTACCGCTTATGGAATGCTTCCGCTAGCTTGTTTCTTAGCTCTGTTTCTTGACTCATGTTCTACTATTCTACTCCTTTATTGTCAGTATCATTCCGTAGTTATTTATGCCCTTTGGTATCACTATACCTTCTCTCAAGATTAGCTTGTTTTTCTTGAAGGGGATATAGTCTACATGGTGGTGCCATCTCTTGAATTTCCAGACTATAGTCGTAACGTCGGGGTGCATTTCCTGTAGCATCTTGGACTTGGGGTGTGTTCCTTCTCTGGTGTCGATGTTCTTATAGAAGACTTCAGTATTCCCTCCCTTCAACGTCTGAGTTCCTGCTTTCTCTTGAAGGAAAGCGTTGAACTGGACCGTGCATAGCCCATCTTTGAGCGCTCTCAAGCATAAGTCGGTGTCTTCGTTGTATCTGCCTCTCCAGCGATATGGGATGCTATTCAGAATGAGTAAGCAGGAGTATATTCTTGTATTCATTACATAAGCTGGAACTTTCTGCTTCGACTTGACAAAGAAATCATAATTGAACCCAGCTATAGCTACATTCTCGTACCTATCAACGAAGTCTTCGGCTGCTCGGAAGATAGTGCCAGACGTGACTCTTGCGTATAAGTTGCGGTTTTGTCTACCAAAGCCAGATATATTATCGTCTAGCACCCAGTGTCTCTCAGCGCCTAAAGAGATTGCGTTGTCCCAACAGAAGTTTCGAGCAGCGCCTGGACCCTTTGACTTTGTGAGTCCTAAATCGTCGCAAGCATCATACTCTTCCAGGTAGTTCTCAGGCAGGATTAGCACTTTCTGGCTATCTATGACTGACGTATAGCTAGTATATTGACTTTTCTCTACGACTATCTTGTAAGGCACGTTTATTTTCTCGAAAGCTTTGCTGGTCAATCTGCTGTCCCAACGACTCTTAGAGATAATGTAGACTGGGTATTTAGGATTCATCGCAATCCTCCCAGCTTTCTCCTGTCCAGTATTGGTCAAGTAGCTCTGGTTCCCACCACGGAATATCAGCTCGCAATGAGACAAAGCTACATTGGCTACAAAACTCGTGACCGATTCGGTCTTTGTTATGCAGTTTCCTTCTAGTTTCCTGCATATACTTACCGAGCCAGAATTTGAAGAAGCCTTGTACTCCGTCTGAGATATGCCCCAGCTCTGCCTTATTCGCTTGCAAGAAGTCATTACAGCAGAACGAGTAAGTACCATCAGAGTGTGTACTAACCATCTTGCTAGGCAGGTCACAACGTCTATTAGGCGGATTAGTAACGGGGACTAGATTGTATTTTTTAGTAGCTTCCCAGTCTAGCTGGTTTATAAAGGTGTGTAGTCTTCCCTGCCCTAGCCTAGCTGCGGACCAGAAAGTAGGTGGGTTAACCAGAGCTATTAGCTTGAAGTCGGGGTCGTTGTGATATGTCCATACTTGCGGAACGTCTTTCGGTCGCTTGTCTAGCTCGTAATATGGGTACCCAGAGGCTTTAGCTAGCTCTATGTGGCGCTCTAGTGGAGCGTACATATCTATATAGACGGTATGAACGCCAGCTTCAAATAAGTCTCTATAGGTATATGTGCCATCTATGATTTTGGTTCCGTTAGTAGTGAGCTGGATTTGAGTATGCGGAGTTATCTCTTTGGCCAAAGACATAAATTCTAATAGCTCGGGGTGCAGAGTAGGCTCGCCAGCATTCCCTAGGGTATACCTATTGTATGGAGTGACTTCTTTGGTGATATGTAGCAAGCTGACCCAATCTTCTTTGCTCATATAGTGACGATAGTCTCTAGGCATAAGCCGAGTAGGGCAATGCCAACAAGTTAGATTGCATCCCTGCACGATTTCAAGCCACCATGCCCATGGGTGAAACTTACCAAGTGGCCTCTTCGGGTTTGCGTTTAGCTGCATAATTCTCTCGTGTAGAGCGCCACGAGAACCGTCTAGTATTTCTAGCTTGATTGCGTCGAGCTCGCTATTCATCGGTATACACCTGCTTTTTAACTTGCGAGGTCGCTGCGGGGAACCACAGGTACTTCGTCTTTGGCGTTATCCTTTGACCTACGAGCTTGGCAAAGTCGAATATGTCTATCTCGTCTCGGAAGTGGATTACAATGTCTCTGAAGGCC
>JAFDAE010000090.1 GCA_019314005.1 Deltaproteobacteria bacterium
CCTTGATCATCCTGAAGAAAGTCTATCATTCAAGGCTTCACCCCGCTGGGAGACCTTTGCATAACTGCCTTCCCATATATTTCTTTTGGAGCCTCATCGAAATACTTAAACAGCGCCGGACAAAGCCATCCTTCGGAATTATATTCCTTGCAAAAATACCAATTTCCACCTCTTTCCTCTCTCACCCAGGTAAGTTTTAGTGTATATCCTGGAAATGGGGAAGCAGAAAAGAGCAAACGAAATCCTTGATCGGCATTTGGAATATCCTTAACAAGTTTATCTATCATCTCCGGAATCCCGGCAACAAAAGGCTCTCGGACAAGTCCTACACGAGGGTCATCGAATACCCACGTTCCATAGTATTTATATGGTGATACAACAAAAATTGAGTTGGCAGATTTTTTTGTATCGGTTTTTGAAGATTCCTGGCGAATTGTGTCACACGAACACAATAGAAAAACCAAGAATATTACACAAACATATCTCTTCATAGTAACACGCACCCTCAGACACCTTATGCCTAAAGTTTAGACCCTGATCCCGTTGCTGTTTTGTTGGCTATAAATATAAAACAGCTTAGCGTCTACCGCCACCTCCGGCTCCCATACCACTGCCACGAGGCCCCATGCGACCCTTAGGACATGTAGCCCTGCCACCGGCAGGCGGAGTCTCCGGCAAAGTCACCCCTTTTTCCTTGGCACGTTCCATCATTTTTTTGTGGTGTTCTAAACGAAATTCCTCTCGCTCTTCTTGAGCTTTGAGACTACGCATCTTATTGTGATATTCCATGCGTTCTTCGGGCGTCATCAATTGACTGCCAAACATCTGCTCTTGCTTCTGTTCCATTACTTGGCTCTGTTCTTGTTCGGCAGCTATAGCAAAACCTGATGAAAGCGAAAGAACAACCATTAACACCGGAATAATCAAATAACGTGTTTTCATTTTGCCCTCCTTGTTTTGTAGTTAACACACAAAAAGTGTTTGACATTTTGCGAAAAGATTGTTAGCTAATTTTTTTGTTTTAAATGTTAATGATACAGGGGCCGTTAGCTCAATCAGGCAGAGCACCTGACTCTTAATCAGTAGGTTCGGAGTTCGATTCTCCGACGGCCCACCAGGAAAATCAAAGGGTTTACAGTAGTTAAGGCTGTAAGCCCTTTTTTTGTTTTATGGTCTCTCCCCTATCGAGAACCTCCCTTAATTTCCCTGACAGCTCGTTCATCTTAAACGGTTTCTGAATAAAGCCGTCACAGCCTCGTTCCAATATCTCAGATGCTTCACTATCGACGCTGTAGCCGCTGGAAAGGAGTACCTTTATGTCCGGGTTAATCTCCTTGATTCTGTCATAGACCTCGCCACCGCTCATACCGGGCATAATCATGTCCAAAAGGACTATATCTATCTCATCACGTTTTCTCTTGTAAACCTCGATTGCCTCTTCGCCGTAATCAGCTGTTAATACCCGGTAGCCCATACTCTCCAGCAAATCCTGACCTACTTCAAGGATTACCTCCTCATCGTCTACAAGGAGAACCGTTTCCGTTCCCTTAATGAATCCCTCAACAGTTTTCGCACCTTTTTCGACTTTTTTCTCTGACGCAGGGAGATAAATGCCGACGGTTGTCCCACGCCCTTGCTCGGACTCGATAGTTATATGACCTCCGTGGGCCTTTACAATGCCATAAGCGGAAGCCAAGCCAAGACCTGTGCCCTGGCCGATCTCCTTGGTCGTAAAAAATGGATCGAAAATGCGCTCAATGGTCTTTCTGTCCATGCCTGTGCCTGTGTCGGTCACCGTAAACAGGACATAGTCGCCAGGTTCCACGTCAAAGGCCCTGCCCGAGGTTTTGCCAATGACGACATTGCTTGTTGAAATATAGAGGTTTCCTCCACGCGGCATGGCCTGCCAGGCATTGACATACAGGTTTAACAACACCTGCTCAATCTGCCCTCTATCTACTTCTACCGCCCAGATCTCTTTTTGGTACTTTCTATGAATTCTTATCTCTTTTTTGGTTTGGCCAAACATTTTAGAACTCTTCTCTATCAACTCATTTAGATCAGTCGGTTTGACCTCGTATTTGCCTTGCCTGGCAAAGCCTAAGAGCTGTCTGGTGAGGTTTGATCCCCTTTGAACCATATCCTCTATGCCCTTGAGATGTGTGAAATGAGGATGGTCCGGGTCAGTGTGCAGCAATGCTAAAGAAGTGTGCCCTTGTATGCCCATGAGAAGGTTATTAAAGTCGTGTGCTATGCCTCCTGCAAGTGTTCCGATCGCCTCCATCTTCTGGGATTGTCGGAGTTGGATTTCAAGCTTTCGTTTTTCTTCCTCTGCTTGCTTGCGATCGGTAATATCACGGACGAACTCAACCACACCGGTCACTTCACCCGAATCCGAATCTTTCATCGGATAACTGAAAAGCTCAACCCACTCCACAGGTGAGCCCTCCAGTCCCCGCACAATTTCCCGTTCTGTTTTGCCGGACGCTATGCATCGTAAAGTTGGGCAAGGGTCACAGCTTTTATCCTTGTTGTGATAGCATTCGTAACACTTCTTCCCCTCAAGAGGGAGGTTTTGTGCATACCACTCCTTCATTACTTCGTTAACACGGCGAATTGTCAGATCAGGGGCCAGAACACTTATGCCATCCTGGATACTATCAAATACACTGACCAAGAAATGCTCACTCTCCGCCAGCGCTTCCTCTACACGCTTGGCATCCGTGATATCTCGGGAAATCTCTATCACTGCCGTAGGCTTGCCCTCTTCATCTCTTAACGCTACGTTAGCGGTACAATGAAAATGTATTATTGCCCCGTCCTTACCTAGGACCTGTATGTCATGCTCATGGATCTTTCCATCCTGAAACACCTTAAGCGTAAGGCAGGGGTGTGGTTCACAGGGTTCTTTTCTCCTATGGTATGCTGTAAAACATTTTTTCCCAACAATATCATTACCAAAAATCCTCTTAGCAGTGTCGTTGGCCCAAATAATATTTAGGTCTTTATCCATCATACTCATGTGATCACCAATAGAACTCAACATGGCATCAAATTTTTCTTCACCCGCCCGCAGCGCCTTTTCTGCTTGCTTGAGCTCCGTAATGTCGTTTATGATGTGCACCGCGCCGGTAAGATTTCCGGCCTCGTCCAGTAATGGATCAACAGTAACATTAAACCATCTGTCACCAACCGGCAAAAGCATAGTTTCTCTGCGATGGGTCTTCTTCATGCGCACGATTGGACACCCCTTAATGGGTTCGGACGTACCGTGCACAAGTTCCCAACACTTGCGGCCGATGATTTCCTGAGACGACTTCCCCACAAGGTTAGCCATGGCCTTATTGCATAGGAGCATATTTCCTTCCATGTCGATCAGACAAACAACGTCGTTAATAGCATCGAAAGTCGTCTGCCATTGCCGGGCAGAATCCTTCAGCGCGTCCTCCGCCCGCTCGCGCTCAACAGCTTCTTTTGCTAATTCCTTGACCCTTTGTTCCAGTTCTTCATAGGTTGGTTTTTTAACCATAGGGAAACTCCTTCCGACCAACCTCAGCAACAAAAAAGCCCAAGACACATGTGCCTTTATACAATGCGTAGGGCCTAATCGCTTTCATGAGGTTGCGTGCTCCTCATATCTTCGCTATGTTACGAGACCTTTGCCTATTAGCCTATATATGTTTATACACAGGGAGTTGTGGACTATCAATCTGAGCTTTTGATCACGGGACAGAGTTTTATAGATCGTGTTTTTGTTTATCCAACCGAGCGGGCATACAAAAAAGAGTTGTTTAAAAGATAAATAACCCTGTGAAATCATTGGTGCCGGAGGTCGGAATCGAACCGACACGGACGCAAGGTCCGGAGGATTTTGAGTCCTCTGCGTCTACCAGTTTCACCACTCCGGCACAGATTTAATTTGTGAATAATATAAAAAAAACCGGAAAATTGTCAATCAAAATCTGTCATTTCACTCTATTCCGTAACCGGTTTCACTCCATTTAATCCAGGCAATGATAATTTCTTGACACTGTTTTAGAAAGCTATTACTATTCAATTGACTTTTCAGATTATTTCAATCTGTTATCCTCATAACATTTCTATTACTTAGAACAGGTTGGGATTAATATTTTTTAAGGAGACTTTTAATGTTTGGCATTGGCATGCCGGAACTTATTTTGATCTTGGCTGTAGCTCTGATAGTTATCGGCCCCAAAAAACTCCCCGACCTGGCCCGGTCATTAGGCAAAGGTATGGCAGGATTCAAAAAGGCTACGCGGGACTTCAAAAGCAGCCTTGATATTGATACTGATATCAAAGAGACTCGCGACACCTTTAAAGAGGCCCAAAAAGACATACACAACGCCTTTGACTCTTCTCAAACTCCTTCCCCCGAAAAGGATCTAAAAGAAAAAAAAGAAGAAAAAGAGAGTACCCAAGGAGCTTCCCAGGATGGAGAATGATGTTAAACTCCCTTTCACCAACCATCTTGAAGAGCTCAGAAAGCGTCTGATCGTCTGCTTTATCGCTGTTGGCGTATGCTTTGCCATCTGTTATGGTTTTTCCAAAAAACTCTTTGAGATTCTTATGGGTCCTCTCATTGCCGCTTTGCCGCCTGGCGACAAGCTGATCTATACCGGACTTCCTGACGCATTTTTCACCTACCTTAAAGTAGCGCTCCTGGCAGGCATATTCCTTGCCATCCCGGTTATTTTTTATCAAATATGGATGTTTGTAATGCCGGGACTCTATGAAAAAGAAAAGCGTATGGTCTTGCCCGCGGTCGTGCTTTCTTCCATATTCTTTACGGGAGGCGCCTTGTTCGGTTATTTCGTTGTCTTTCCTTTTGGATTCAAGTTTTTTATGGGCTTCTCATCTGACTTTATCCGACCCATGCCTTCTATCAAGGAATACCTCAGTTTTTCTTCAAAGCTTCTGCTTGCCTTTGGGATTGTTTTCGAGATGCCGCTCTTCATTATCATATTGACAAAGTTGGGGGTAGTGAAGGTCTCACAACTGACGGCCTATCGAAAGTATGTTATTGTAGTGTTTTTTGTTTTCTCTGCCATCCTTACCCCCCCTGATGTTGTAACCCAAATTATGATGGCCGGTCCTTTGATGATCCTTTACGAATTGAGTATCATCGCGGCAAAAATTATCAGCAAGAAAAAGGCGGAAGCAGAAGAAAGCGAGCCGGAGTAAATCCGGATATAGTGCACCGCTATTAACGCAAAGAAAATAGTGAAAAACTATTGCACATAAGTTGCAAGAGATTGTATATTCCTATGCAACAGAATGCGCATACACCCCGTGCTGCACAAGAAAATTCCGCTTATCCAAGCCCCCATATATCTTCTCTTTACAATTTGAGGCCCTTGCACAATGCGACATTTTTTTGTCAGGTAAGGAAGGCGAGAATTTTAACCGGAGGAATACATAAGGTATTCCGAGGATTAAAATTTGAAGCCTGACGCCGCATCACGGGACACGAAGTGAAGCGTCAGCGCTCATATGGCAGTTTTGCAAAGGTCTCAGTTCAATGTGTTGCACACTTACTAATTTGTGGCATAATATTTGCGTTAAACACTACCGAAATACTATTGAAACGCTATTGAAATACTATTGAAACGCTATTGAAATACTATTGATACGTTGACAAGCTTCCAACAGACTGCTATTATTCGGTTCTCACGTAATGAGTGAAGCTTCACTGGCAAAGGGTTTGGTCCCCTATAAGAGAAAAAATATTATACATCCGAAGGAGACACGAATAATGTCTTTCGTCTTTGACAGATGGTTTAAGTTCTTACTCAGCGCATTAGTGTTCCTTTTCTTTTTAATCTCCGTTCAAGACGTGTGTGCTTTGCCGCCACTACCTGGAGAACCAAACTACTCCGTTTCTGCCCATGGGGATGCCGCTGCCGGAGTCAATCGGAACAGTACGGCTACAATTGGCTATGCCCAGGGACACTGTGCTCACTGTCACGAACAGCATGCAAGTATTAACGGTACTGAACCAACCCCGGCAGGCGGCAATCCCTCTGGCTTTTGCCTGTTGGCGGACAATTTTTCACAAGTCCTCACAGGGCCTTACACCGAAAGTGATAACGCGTGTTTTTACTGCCACACAAGCATTGGATCTCTTCAGAATGGCGAGATTACCAACAATGACTACAGTGCCACGTTTGGTGGTGCTTCAACCAGTGTAACAGGCATCATGCAGGCATTTAACCAAGCATCTTACCATAACCTAAAAAATATACTCGATTTCGCTACGGGCGTGTGGTCTTCCACCTTTACTACCGACTCCAATCCTTGCAGTGGATGCCATAATGTTCATATTGCCAAGCGGAACAAGGCAAACCCGGGCGATCCAACATATACGGCTATATCCAAGCCTTCGGACCACGGTAATCTCTGGGGTGATGACAACCCTGGTGAACGCATGACTGCTGCCGGTTACGGAGACGATTATCAACCTCCCTACTATAGTCCCAACCTGGAGCCAGATGGGGTTAGCAGTGACAGAGCCACCCAAGCGGGCAAGACCCCTGACTACAATACGTTCTGTCAGGATTGTCATAGCTATGATATGAGCGCCTATGGTCTCTCTAACACACCTATTGATTGGGAAACTACGGGCGACAAACACGGCAAACGCGACGCCGATGTGCACATAGATATGGATTTGCCGTATTTGGCTGGGACCGGCAGTTTGGGTTACGTGCTTTCATGCACTGATTGTCATGAGCCGCATGGATCGCCAAACACTTTCCTCATAAGGAGAGAAGTAAACGGCACAGCGCTTGGCGGTACGATCACCACTAATACATTGGACTGGAAATATATCTGCACGCAATGCCACATGGATGACGCCGACGCCGATGATGCCGGATTATACCCGACAGGTGCAATGAAGTGGGAAGACCCGGCGGTAGGACAATTTCAATATATACATCACGTAGGTGGCAGTCCGGATGCCCCTTATAGTCTCAGTATGTGCAAGGATTGTCATATTGGAAGCATGGACAGAGACCCGATCCCTTGTGCCAATTGTCATAATCATGGCTCCTCTGCGGCTGGTAGGTTTACTTTTTAGAGTAGTTGGTTAAGAGAAACGGGCCCTAGTTTGACAAGTCATACAGCATACAATCTTGTACGTCACTTACACACTTCTTATCTGCACTTCAGCAATCTTCATCACACTAACGATCTTGGCCGCAACCTCCGATTGAAGCCACCTGAACGCTCAAGTTGTGGAGAATTTCAACTTGAAACAATAACTCTTTTGACGTAATGTCTTACATTCTAAGGTTAACAACCCAAGTCTGAAAAAGGACCTGTCGTTCAATGGGAAAATCATCCAGTTATTTTGTCCCTGAAGAGGAAATTAATACGCGGATTTCATCCCTTCAGGCCAAACTTCGCACATGCGGCCTCCCTGGCTGTCTGATCTTGGATAATATCAACACCTTTTATTATAGCGGTACTATTCAAAACGGAGCACTTTTTGTCCCTGAATCAGGCGATCCTATCTTTTTTATACGCCGCAGTCTTGAAAGAGGAAAACAGGAATCCCCGTTGAAGAGGCTGCTAAGATTCCAAAAATTCAAAGAGATCCCTCCGACACTTGATAGTTATGGCTACGACTTTTCCAGACTCGGCATTGATGAAAGTACCACCCCGTTACGCCTGTTCAACATGCTCAATCAGGCATTCCCGGCCACTACATTCAGCGACATCAGCTTTTCTCTTGCCGAGATACGAGCCGTAAAATCAGCGTATGAAATCGCGCAGATCAGAGAAGCGGGACATAGACACGAAAAGGTATACGCCGCCATACCCGACCTGGTCCGCGAAGGCATGACAGAATGGGAACTCGGGACGGCCATCTTTTGTGAAATGTTGAAGCTCGATTCCATGGGGACTGCACGTATGGCCGGATTCAACGGCGAAGTATTCGGCGGATATATCTGTTTTGGCGAATCCGGAAATTATCCTTGTGCCTTTGACGGTCCCGGAGGCCTCGTGGGCCAATCGCAAGACCAGAATCTTCTCTCTGGGAGAACCAAGGCCAGAGGCCATGGAGGCCCATAACATATGCCTTGCTATTCAGGAAAAGGTGAGTGCGCTTCTTAAGCCTGGTGTTCGGCCTTCTGAGATATTCGAATTGGTATATGATGAAATTGTTATTCCAAAAAATTTCAAACTAAATTTTATGGGGTTTGGAGGAAACCGGGTCCGATTTCTCGGGCACGGCATTGGGCTGGTCCTTGACGAATTCCCTGCTATAGCGAAAAAAATCGACTACCCACTCAAAGAGAACATGGTTATTGCGGTAGAACCGAAAAAAGGTCTCGAAGGAATTGGACTCGTAGGCATAGAAAATACTTTCCTGGTAACGTCTAAAGGCGGGGAGAGGCTTACTCCCGGTTCTGATGAAATAACGATTCTTTAGAAAAGAAATTAAGTAACTACTCAGGTTCAAAGTTTAGGGGTTCACGGTTCAAGGTTAAACTGACCCGCCCGCCTCGCCTGAGCGAGAGCGATGGTGGGCAGGTGAAAGAGAAACTATACGAACACGGAATTCATCCGGTTTCTTGCAACGGAGTTTTGAGGAAACTTTATGCTGCCTTGTAAATGTGAAGAGAGCAAGGCGAGTAACCGTGAACCCTGAACCGTGAACCCTGAACCCTGAACCTGTACCTGAGTAGTTACGAAATTAAGGGCCTAAAACTATGCAAGACGACTTCATCAGTTCTTTAACCTACGAGGTTAAGGAAGAAATCTTAGAACGATATTTCTATGAACGTCGACTTATTGACATGCAAATCACTTGTGTCCGAGAACTGGCCCAGCAAGCACAAAAACTGGAACAAAAGTTACGCCTCTGTTTCGCCCGATTATATAAGCTCCTGATAGATAATCATCACCTCATGAAATTCACGGAAATGATAGGCCTTGAGGCGCCTCCGTTCAAACAACAAGTGCAATACGACGCTCCGGGATATCAAATTTCTCTTATCTGCAAATTCAGGGCGTTCACCATTAAGGGGAAATTTAAAAAATTACTTTTTGAAGCGTATCAAAAGCTACGTAGATCGGCTGAAGAATACAGGCCAGCCCATGAAAATCTGAGAGATGAATGCAAGGCTGTCAATTACAACATAAGAGAATTCGAAAAAAATCACGATCTGATGATTATCATAAATTTTTTGCAATCAATGGACACCGAACTCGTAATGAAAAAATATTTTTTGGGCGCTAACTTTACCCCTGAAGAGATAGGTGCGGTGGGAAACGGATTGGCATTTAAGAAGCTCCACATTAAACAATTCCAACTCACAGAGCCGCCTGAAATCCCTGACATAGGACCAGTTCATAAACCGCTGGCGGCCCTGGCCAGCTCCATTTATGCTGCTCACACACATCAAATCAAGGCAATGCTAAGACACTAACAGGAAACAAAACTACAAGAATCTATTGTATTATTCTGTGGACATAGTTATCTATTAGATTCTTATCCTCATGGCTCAATGACGAGAAGCCAATCCCCATTCCAAGATAGCGTTCCCCCTGTTTTTTTAGCCACCTAACCTCACCCTCACATTGTACGACATTCTCCGTACCCGGAAGATTGAATTGAAGATAGACCTTCTCGCCGATTTTTGAAGGCTTTTCGGTCATTACAAAAAGCCCGCCCATCCCTACATTTTCCGTATACGCCTCCACGAATTCGTCATAACTCCCGAAACAGATCTCCAGTTTTTTTGCTGTCCTCTCAAATTGTCTTTTTTCTGACCCAACATCACTCACCAAAGCTCACCTCCTCATTGTAGTAACGTTCAATCGCGTTGCACAGCCCCGCAATGGTATGTTCTTCCGGAGTAATAGCCACCTTGAAACCGAGTTCTTTTGCCGTATCCGCGGTAATCGGCCCGATAGCAGCTATAGTCAAATCTGCCAACAGAGTCCGCGTCTCTTCTTCAGTAAATAGTTTTTTGAAGTTTTTTACCGTAGAAGAACTTGTAAACGTCACGAGATCAATTTTCTTTTCTTTAAGGTGATCCTTAAGTTCTTCAAGGTTCTGGCAAACCGGCACGGTACAGTATGCAATGACTTCGTCCACGATAGCGCCCATTTTCTTGAGTTCAACCGGAAGAACGGGTCGCGCCACTTTTGGACGTGGAAGGAGCACTCTCCTCCCCTCCATATCCTCTTTTTTGAATTCCTCTACAATAGATTCTGCCTTATAGGTATCGGGCATCATATCGGTCCGGAGCCCGAACTCCTCCAGTTGTTTTGCTGTGCTCGACCCCACCGTGCACAGCTTTATATCTCTCAAGGCCCGAACATCTTTCCCGTTTGCGTAAAGCCGCTCAAAGAAAAAACGTACCCCGTTTACACTGCTGAATACAAGCCAGTCATAGGTGGAAAGGTTATCTATCCCTTTATCCAGAGAATCCCAGTTTTCCGGAGGAACGACCTCTATCGTCGGAGCTTCAAGGCATTCGGCCCCCATCTCCTGCAATTGATCCACCAGGGTACTCGCCTGTTGACGTGCCCTCGTAACCAGAACGGTCTTCCCAAACAGAGGTTTCTGCTCAAACCAGTTCAGGATACTTCTCAGCTTGACCACTTCACCTACAATAATAATCGCGGGAGGTCTCAACTCAGCCTCTTTTACGCGCCGTGCAACATTCGAAAGCGTCCCCGAGACCGTGGTCTGCTTTCCGGTAGTTCCCCATCTGACCACGGCTACAGGCGTATCTGGGGATCTTCCATGGGTGATCAGCTTTTCAGTAATACGATCAATATTTTTAACCCCCATAAAAAATAGGAGCGTCCCTATGCCGGTTGAAATCTTTTCCCAGTCGACGTTGGAATTTTCTTTTGTAGGATCCTCGTGACCTGTAATAAACGCGACCGTAGCCGTATATCTACGGTGGGTAATAGGAATCCCTGCATACGCAGCGACACCAACAGCCGAACGACTTCTGCTTCCTCGCCTCCCCTTCCAAAGATAAAAGGATCTCCCCCTTTTAACCGGGCCACCGTCAGGCCGGCCTTTGCCTTTTCAACGATGAGTTCGTTAATTTGCGCTTGCGAACAGGTATGGGCACCGCCTCTCTTCCCAACATATATAATTTCAGCATCTTTTCGGGCATGCGTTAACAACTTCCGAGAAGCTAAAAAATCATAAATGACAACATCGGCCCTCTGCAAACACGAGGCCCCTTTTACAGTAATCAGCCCGGGATCACCTGGACCCGCGCCTATTAAATATACCTTCCCGGTTGACATAGTTGTTTCCTATTCAATTTTCTATTATTAATAATCATTTCTGACCAGTGTTCATTCAGAAATGGTAGATTTTGGCTAAAATCTCTCCCGCGCCCGCATCAAGTAGGCGCTCTGCCAATGTTACACCAAGTGCTTCCGACTCCTCCGGAGGTCCGGTTATAGATTGACGAATAACCTTGGAACCGTCCACTTCAGCCACAAGACCTGTCAATTCAAACATACTCCCATTAATCTTACCGAATGCCGCGATCGGGACCTGGCATCCCCCTTCCAGGCGGTTCAAAAATGCCCGTTCCCCAAAGACAACGGTCTTTGATTCCGGATGATTCAATCCACCAACTATCTCTCGAATAAAATCGTCATCTTCCCGTATCTCTATCCCTAGAGCCCCTTGACCAATGGCAGGGAGCATAATATCTTCTGTCAGATATTCGGTTATGCGATCCTCCATTCCAAGGCGCTTAACACCGGCCGCCGCAAGGATAATAGCGTCTAAGTTTTCTGTCTCAAGCTTGCGGATACGAGTGTCTAAGTTCCCCCTTAAGGATTCAAGTCTTATGTCAGGACGTATATGTTTGAGCTGTGATCCGCGTCTAAGACTGCTGGTTCCGATGACGGCGCCTTCCGGGAGCTTCTCAAAGGGTCTGCTATCCTTTGAAATAAGAACATCCCATGGCGTCTCGCGCTCGGGTACTGCGCCAATACAAAGCCCGTCAGGAATCTCCGCCGGCATGTCTTTCATACTGTGGACCGCCAAATCAACCCTTTTATCAAGAAGAGCTTCCTCTATCTCCTTGACAAAAAGTCCTTTTCCCCCAACCATTGCGAGCGGAACATCGAGTATCTTATCACCCTGAGTCTTTATCCTTACCAATTCTATAGAAAGATCCGCATGGGCGGCCAGAAGACAATCTCTGACCCATTCCGCCTGCCAAATCGCCAAGGCACTGCCGCGTGTTCCAATTTTAACCAATTTTGACATATAATTACCTTATCAACCATCTAAAATCGGGCTTTTTTTGACAGGATTAACAGGATTCACAAGATTTTTATTCTATCCTGTAAATCCTGTCTAACCAAAAAATGAAAATCCCCCAATTCCTAAATTCGCAAATTCCTCAATTCAATTCCCACACGTGGCACAACTCGTGGCACTGCACGTACTACAGCTCGACCCCTGAGAACTCGTAAATTCTCCTTCACACTTTGAACTAAACCCGGAAAGGAGTCTTTGGACTTTTTTCCCCTTGCACGAAGGGCAGGCTACCTTCTCCTTGCCCATGACTAATACCTCAAAATCTTTATCACACTTCATACAATGATATTCATATATAGGCATACCTATCAACCTCCGATCGCTATCCTTCAATCCCTCAATTCCTCAATCTCTCAATTCCTCAATCTTTTCTATTACTGCTGCCGCTAAAAGAGGCAACATAATCTCGTGATGCCCTGTTAAATTGTAACCTCTGCCACCCGATGCGGTCGGGCGCTGCACGACATTGGTCATGGATCGATACTGCCGGATAAAATCCATATTAATGGCAGTAAACCGTTCCACTTTATGTCCTAAATTCCTCACCAGGGTAATTGCCTTCAAAAATACCTCCGGCAGGACAACAGCAGACCCCACATTCATATAGACTCCTCCCTCGAGAGAGGCAACTACAGAGGCAAAGAGTCTGAAATCCCTATGGCTGGCGGCGCCCATCATCCCCGCGTCAAACCCGGGATGAATATGAATGATATCGGTCCCTACTGCCGCATGAATAGTCACAGGGACTCCGAGCTTAACACCTTCAGCGAGGATACTATCTTCATTATACGGAAAATCTTCGTCTATCAATGATCTTCCCACGGCCGCTCCAAGGCCGCAGCCCTCTGCCCCGGACCTCTTTATAGCCTTGTTTAAAAAATCCGAGGTCTCTTGCACCATACCGAATGCTCCGTCAGTAAGGGCCTCTGCCACGTCTTCAGATGTCCTTCCCACCATGGCAAGTTCCGCATCATGGATAATCCCCGCACCGTTCATAGCCACTGCAGATATTACCCCTCGTCGCATCAGATCAATCACTATGGGATTAAGCCCGACTTTTATAACATGGGCGCCCATTGCAAGCACAATCGTTTTGTCGCTCAGATGAGCGTCCACAATAGCCGACACCACAGACTTAAAATCAGAAGCAGCAAGAATTCCAGGAAGCCCATCAATAAACGAGCCAAAGGAACCTCCCGCATTCCAGGGCCTTGCAAAGTCGGAACGATTGACCTTGCTCTTGCGACCTTTCAACGAATAGGTCTTGACCTGGTCCAACTCTATAGGCTCAAATGTTTTGGTCATGTTAAAACCTTGTTAAATGGTTAAGTGGGAAACAGCATTCTTTCAACTAATTCACACAGTACATGCCCCACCGTAATATGAGTCTCC
>JAFDAE010000440.1 GCA_019314005.1 Deltaproteobacteria bacterium
GGCGCCGTGAGCCATGGCCGCGGAACCGAGACCGGCTTCGTTGGAGAAAAGACCCCGGGCAACGCCGGACCGTATTACCCCACCTAAAAGACCGCCGGCTACGGCTTCCGGTGCTGTAAAGGCGTAGTGAAAAATCAGCCCTAAGCCATGAGGGACAGCCGCTGCATTCTTGATTAAGATAAAAAGCCCTGCCACTATATAGAAGACACACATAAAGGGGACGATCTTGCTCGCAACATTTGCGATACGTTTAATTCCGCCCAGAATGACAACAGCTACGATGGTCGCCGCCAACAGCCCTACTATAATATTAACCGTACCCGAAGATTGGGCATTATAGCCGTAGAGGATTGTATTGACCGCCGCCGCCACATTGTTGATCTGGAACATATTGCCTATGCCGAGGCTTGCCGTGGCCGTAAAGGCAGCAAATAATACGGCCAGCCATTTAAACGAAGGCCCCATACCCATCTCGATATAGTACATCGGGCCTCCATGCGCCTCGCCTGTTTCATCAATTCTTCGAAAGTGCACGGCAAGGGCGCAGCAGCCAAACTTGGTTGCCATTCCCACAAGAGCGGTAATCCACATCCAAAAAACCGCACCAGGCCCGCCCATAAGGATAGCAGCGGCAACGCCTACGATATTACCCGTGCCTATGGTAGCAGAAAGTGCGGCAGAAAGAGCGCGGAAAGGGCTGATCTCGCCCGGGTCGTCTGCTTTATCGTAACGGCCCCTCAAGACCTTTATCCCGTGGCTAAATCCGCGGAACTGAATGAATGCAGTGCGTACAGTGAGGTAGATCCCGGTTCCCACCAGGAGAATCATTAGGGGAGGACCCCAGATAAAAGCATCGATTTTTGCAATTGTACCGGCAAGGTCCATATCCATCTATTTATAATGGTTGCACCTTTGCGTCAACAATTACTTCATTACCACGATTGTAACCCGCCGGTTTTTCGCGCGGTTGCCGGGAGTGTTATTGTCGGCGATAGGTATGGATTCACCATAAGACGTTGTGCTTATGCGGTGCAGTGGAATATCGGGCCCAGCTTCAAATTGTACTCTGCAGACCCAATATTGTCGGTGTGTCCTTGTATCTCGAGGTAGGCATTTTTGTTTTCCGAGTTCAAACCGTCAGCAAAATCATCGAGGGCCGCCTTGGCCTGATAGGAAAGATCGCTTTTGTCAAAGGAGAAAAAGACCGAATCGTCTGAGAGTGTCATCTCATAAAGAAACTTCCCCTCCGCCAGCTTGCCTTTCTTCTCTGCCCTCGTCATTGCCTCCTTAACGGTGCCTGATAACTTGTCAATATCGCTTTTTTCATTTTTGTAATAGAGAATCTGAAGATTAGTTCTAAATATCCCTGAGGTGGTCAGGCTGAGCCTGGACTGGCTGACAAACTTGGCCGCTTCTTTATCGGAATAATATGTTAACTCAATGTTTGATGATCTGAAACTCCAAATACGTCGATAATATAAATGGTCTTTAAAAGAGTGGTCCCCTGAACGCGAGGGGGTGCCATATGTTCTTTTTAGTATATTTGCAACATATTCAAAATCACTTTTAAAAACATAATCATCGGCTTTGGTCAACAAGACTACACCGCACAATTTATTCCCTTGATCCGCAAAGAAATAGACATCAAAACTTATGCCTGACAATTTATAATTCCTCATAACGTACGCAACGTCACGTTTCTCATCGGCGGGGAGTCGGTATTTATCACTTTCGGTAGGTTCGTTAATTTTTCCTTCATAAAATTCTTTAATTTTATTTATATCGTCTCCCCATTTCAATTTTTGCCAACCTTCTACATCCCTGGGCGCGGACAAGGAAATGCCCGGCAGTAAAATAAAAGAAAAGAATAGAATAAGTATAAATGCCTTTCTAGGGTGCATAAGAACCTCCATTTGAAGCAGGGGATACAAAACGCTCGCAAAAGACTTTTTAAAGAGACCTTTGAAAAATGGCAGTTTTGCAAAGGTCTCTTTAAGCCATCACAATTAATATCGTCATTTATTCTAAATACTGTAAAAATAGATCCAATTATACACTTGTCTAAAATCTTAAAAGTGCCTAAAGTTTAAAGTGAACTAAAGTGAGCTAAAGTTAAGGTGGAGCTTCGCTCCCATATTTAAATGATTGACCAAAAATCATAACCTTAAGCGCATTAGCGGTAACTGCTCGAAAACTTCGGGCAAACTGAAAGGCCGCGGGACAGGGATGATTGCTGAACGCAGGCATCCAGCCATTCAGTGTCACTTCAAACTTACAATATGAGGTAAATCTCTTGCTTTGGTTTATCCTTTCCCTTGCGACAGCGCTTTCCGTTGCAACCGGCGACGCCTTTACCAAGAAGTTCTTTGGCCGTTTTTCACCTTATGAGATGGCCATTGCGGCTTCGCTGTATAGCCTCCCGTTTTTGCTGGTTACCCTTCCTTTTATACCTATTCCCGAACTGGACGGTGTTTTCTGGTGGATCGTCTGTATCTTGATCCCCCTGGATACCTTTGCTTTTTATCTCTACATGAAGGCGATCAAGCTTTCTCCTCTCTCTCTTTCTATTCCATTCTTGTCTTTTACCCCTGTATTTATGATAGGAACCGGTTTTTTCATCCTCGGGGAGATCCCGAACAGTTGGGGGCTTCTCGGGATCGGACTGGTGGTAATAGGTAGTTATGTATTGCATGCCAATGAGGTTCGGTACGGGTATCTCGCACCGTTTCGGGCCATTTTTAAGGAGCCCGGATCATGGCTGATGCTGATTGTTTCGCTGCTTTATTCTTTTTTAGCCGTGTTGGGCAAGAAGGCGATCCAGCACTCTTCCCCCCTCTTTTTCGGGTTCTTCTTCCTTGCCGCCTTTGACCTCGCGACGTTGCTGGTCTTTCCCCTCCTTGCAAAAATTCAGTGGGGGACCTTGCTAAGAATGCCACGCAAAGGGTTGTGGGTAGGCCTCATGCTCTTCCTGCACGTAATATTTCACAGCCTTGCCATCAGTATGGTCGAGGCGGTTTACATGATTTCAGTAAAGCGGATGAGCATCCTGTTCAGTGTGATATACGGCTGGCTCTTATTCAAGGAAGCAGAAATCAGCAACCGTATGCTCGGAGCATTCCTGATGTTTTTGGGGGTGGTCTGTATTACGTTGTTGGGGTAGAAGGGGAGTTACGAGTTACGGGTTACGAGTTACGAGTTAAGACTCTCTTCAACTTTCACTGTTCAACCCGAAAAGGGGACGTTTTGAAGCTGCCTCTGTAATAAAGTAAAACC
>JAFDAE010000441.1 GCA_019314005.1 Deltaproteobacteria bacterium
GCACTGAAGTATAAATATTCATGGACCCTGAAATTTTGCTTAAGATATTGCAGCAGCAGTGTCGTCTTTCCCACCCCTCCCTGTCCGATGATTCCTACTAACCTGTTGGGTGAATCCAGCTTTTTCATATACGTTGTTCGAACAAAATCATCGGGGATGGCTTGAATGATTCTGGCCTGTTTATTTCTAAAATAATTCAGCATAATTGTACTCCTTATTAAGGAGTACTTTAATATATGAAGGAAACTATGTCAAAATATTAAAAGATGTTTTAATGTTTATTTAATAATTAGAAATTATAGTTATAATATATTATAAAACATTCTCAGCGCTGTGATAACTGGTGCTTTTTTCGGACTTGATCAGTAGGTTACAGGCTGAGGGACGCTGCGCATGAGGATGTTATAAAATTAAAGCCTGTTTCTTCTTATCTTTTGCCTCAAACGAAGTTCCCCTCAAGCGATAGCGGTCCTCAGTCCGCCCGCAGGGCGTTATTGATAGCCGCAAAGAGTCACAAAAAACGCAAAAGGAGGTCATGCCTTTGTGAGTTTTGCGGTATTTTGTGGCTGAAATGCAGTTTGGGGTCTGGTATAGTTAACGGCCTAAAATAAAAAGGGAAAAGTGTAAGATTGGGGTTGTTTTAGGGGCAATATTGATGATACTGAAATTGGAAGCTTGAGGCCCAGCCGCTTGGGGGGGGGGGGGCAGATAAACCTTTTTAAAGGGGAGGCGGACTAATGGATGTCATCCTTTACAACGCCGAAGACGGAAAGGTGCAACTGGAGGTTCAGTTGGACCGAGAAACAGTTTGGCTCAATCACCGCCAGATGGCCGAGTTGCTTGACAAGAACACGGACACCATCGGCTTGCATATCCGCAACATTTATAAAGAAGGCGAGTTGTTACGTAAGGGAACTGCCGAGGAATCCTCGGTAGTTCAAAACGAAGGTGGGCGGCAGGTTCGCCGTAAGGTGAAATTTTACAATCTGGATGTCATCATCTAAGTGGGCTATCGGGTCAAATCCAGACGCGGCACCCAGTTCCGCCAATGGGCCACAAGGGTGTTGAGGGAACATCTGGTGCAAGGTTTCACCCTGAACGAGCAGCGCCTGCGCGAACAGGGCCAGAAACTTGACGATTTGCGGCGTACAGTCGGTCTGTTGGAACAAACCTTGGCCAATCAGGCCATCGGCCTGGATGAGGCCAGAGGGCTTTCGCGGGTGATCACCGATTATGCCTATGCTTTGACCACCCTGGACCGTTTCGACCACGGGACCCTGACCATTGAGCAGACCACCTGCCCGGCGCCTTATCTGATGAGCTATGAGACGGCCATGGAATTTGTGGATGCCATGAAATCCGGGTTCGGCGGCCTGTTTGGTCTGGAAAAGGACCATGGATTCAAAAGCGCTCTGGGTGCCATCTATCAGACCTTCGGCGGCAAAGAACTCTATCCCAGTATTGAAGAAAAAGCCGGCAATCTGCTCTACTTTGTTGTTAAAAATCATGCGTTCAGTGACGGCAATAAACGCATCGGAGCCGCTTTGTTCATCACATTTCTGGCTGGAAACGGGGCTCTTTACCGGCCCGACGGTTCCAAACGGATTGCCGACAATGCCTTGGTGGCGTTGACGTTGCTTATTGCCGAGAGTCGGCCGCAGGATAAGGAAACTATTGTTAAAGTGATCGTGAGCCTGATCAACCGTGCCAACGCATAATCGGGAGGCTTAGAATAACCCGGCGATATGATTTGTCTCTGGCGAGACTGGCTTATACAGGAAATTGATGCGTTAAAGATATGAACCACGAAATACACGAAAACGGTTGGTTACCGGAGGGAAAAAACACAATTTCATTCCCTCCATGTTTGGGCTTTTGTAGGGGCACGATGCATTGTGCCCTTACGTCGTAACAAATCAGCAAACCCGTGTGGGGGGCATTGCTTGTCCATTATTCTCATGGGTGTATTTTGCGAATGGGGTTAAATATAGAATATCCGCAGACAGGATAGAAATGAGATCGGGCAGGTAATCAAATCCGGGATACAAGGAAAGGGCCACAAATGGGCCATGTACCGGGCCGACGAAACAGCCAACCGTGACCTCGCCCCCGGTTAAAGATTACGACATAGCCGGTCAAAATCATCATAGAAAATTCTTTGCTATTCAATTCCTCGAACAATGATATGTTGCAGTGCACCGGGAGTGTTTATTCTGGCTTTTCGTGACATTCATTTTCCTTATTTGATGTATAATTCATTGTGAACCAATAATCCAATGGACGTCCCCGCTTTTCCGCTTTTCCATTCCTCGATTAATATGGCCGAAGTTATGATAGAGCCCACCGATTTATTTTTATTTCAGGTTGTTAACTTGGCCCGACCCCAATCGCACTCCAATCGCCCAAGCGAGGCGTGCCCATCTATAGAAGTACGCATTCCTGCGTAAGAGAGTTGGAACGAGTAAAAAAGGTGTTCGTTTCAATCACAAAACCCTTGATCATATGATGATAAATGTTGCATATATCGACTATGGCACTTTAATGAAAATATTCACCTGATCATGTAATATAATTGCAAAATTCGGATAGGGCCTCGGCAAAGGAAAAAATATGCTAACTTTTTTTGAAAAACAGAAATTGAAAAAGCAGCTGAATTCATGTCTCGAAGGAGATCGAGATATCCGAAAAATCATAATTTTCGGATCGTTTCTCATATCCGACACCCCTCGTGATATGGACGTGGCCGTTTTTCAGGAAAGCGGGGAAGGCTATCTCCAACTGTCCCTGAAATACAGAAAATTGACGCGACCTGTTTCAAAAAAAAT
>JAFDAE010000442.1 GCA_019314005.1 Deltaproteobacteria bacterium
TATGTCACTCAGTTCTTCACAACAGGCATAGAATAGATCACCAAAGGCTCGATGATCGGTTTCCAGGCAATACTGGTAGGACAAAAGCATGTAGCGCATGAATACAACGGTGGTGTGAGCGATCGGGGCATCGTAGTCACGATACTGGATCTCTTTTGCCAACTTCCGATGTTGCTTGGCCATTTTGAAGAACACTTCGATCAGAATTTGAAAGTGAAGCTCCCCGCGGCAAGCCACGGGGTATTCTGCAAAGGATTTTCATAAAGAAACAGAAAATAGGGACACCAATGCCACTAATCATTTTTACTTTATTCACGAGCATTTATTTCGTTAAAGTTCTCCTTTTGACTTATGCCTATTTGGAGGCGGTATTGGTATTATAAGGACTGGAACGGGGCTGTTACGCACTACTTTTTCAGCGACACTCCCCATTAGGACATGACCGAGACCGGTCAAACCGTGGGTACCCAGAACAATCAGATCAACTTCCTCTTCGAGCGCGAACTTGAGTATTTCCTGATATTCTCTGCCTACTCTGATTACAGTTTGAAATTCAATATCTTTTTGACATTTACTGATGAGTTGTTCCTGAAAAACTTGTTCCAACCCCTCTATACTCTCTTTCTGTGCTTTTTCAAAAATATGTGGAGTGATCAGGCTTTTTATTACACCTTCGTTTTGCATTACAGGAAGTATATGAATAAGATAAATCTTTCCCTTGTCTCTCTCTGCTATGGCACATGCATATATAAAAGCGAGTTCAGAGTTTTTGGAAAAATCGGTACATAAGAGGATTTTTTTATATTTTGGATATTCAAGCATAGGCCCTTTTTCCTTTCAACATTTCAATCCTAGCACAGCGATTTTACCACCGATTGCCCTCCGTGTCAAATGGCCTGAGGATCAATGGAAACGACAAACGATCTGATTACTTCTCATGCGGGACTTGTTCTTTTGGGAGAGTTTGCCGTTTCCTTGGGTTTGCCCCAGACGTTGGACGAGCAGCTACCAAGGCTTGGTAGTGGTTCGGGGGACTGTGTTTCCGAGCATGTCATGCCCCTGGTGTTGATGCTCAACGGCGGCGGCAGGAGTCTGGAGGATATTCGTCAGATCAGGTCTGACCGGGGCCTTAGGGAGCTTTTGGCGATGGAGCGGATTCCCTCATCGGACGCGACGGGTGACTGGCTTCGCAGGAGTTTTGGCAACGGCGGTCTCGGGGGTCTCGCGACGGTCAATCGAGAGATTCTCGCGCGAGGTCTTTCCGAAGACGGGATGACCTCCTATACGCTGGACATGGATGCCACGGGGATTGAGGCTGAGAAGAAGGAAGCCCGTATGACCTACAAGGACTATCGAGGATACATGCCCATGGTGGGACATATCTGGGTTTGGCTGGCCGGAGACGTCACAGTGAAAGTCCCGCCTCCGACGCTGGCAATAAAGTCCAGAATGGAGTTGTCTCGGGTGGTGAAGCTAAGGTTATCTCCCATCAGGTAGAGTGAGCCTCCGCCTCCCAGGTAGGTGGTGTAGGCGGTCATATCCGACGCCGAAAGGGGAGTCGTATTGTCGTAGCGGACGTCCCAGATCTGGGTGTAGCCGGAAAGACTCCCAACAGGCACGCCGACGTTGGTATCGATCGTGGAGAACCCTTTACCGGTTAGGTGGGTCGTGAGGTTGGTTACTACATCTGTCGTTAACCCACTAACATCATGCATGATCAGGGCACCCCAGCAAAAGCCGGGGACCATAACGGACAACACGAACACCAACACGAAAAATTTCAACTTTTTCATTGTTGCTCCTTATGATAAAAACTTGATTTAATAATGCCAAGGTGGATTATCCTAAAGCCGAATGGCATGTCAAGAAAATGTAAATAATTCGTAACTATTCAGCATAATTTATTTTCAGTTCTTTGAAAAAAGTTCTTGACACGGTTTTTGGGCGAATTTTTAAAAAACCGGTGCAATCTAAGAACATGACCGTAATGGTGTTGTAACAGCACAGTGCTGCCTGGTTTGCCTTAAGAACATCTCCGCAGCAAGGGGGGTCCGTTTTAGAATAATATTTTCAGTTACGGGGCATCCTGGCGCGAAAAATCTGTTCTCAAAAACCTGTGTTATAGTGACCTATCACAAAATACAGGTGCCTGAATGACCGTAGAGAACATCAATGTAGAAAAGGCGATACAACGGGTCAACGACCTTATTGCACAAGAGAAAGATTTATCTCCGGCACTAAAGGCCAGTCTTGAGGTGCTGCTGCTTCTTGTGACCATTTTGGCAAACCGTTTGGGACTCAACAGCAAAAACAGCAGTAAGCCGCCATCATCTGATCCCAATAGGGGAAAAGA
>JAFDAE010000443.1 GCA_019314005.1 Deltaproteobacteria bacterium
GTAAAATTGTCCCATTGCTCCGGAGTGACCGCTTTTTCAACCTGATCCAGATTGTGCTGATAACCAGTGGAAAAATTATCCAGTCCGGCTACTGCCTGGTTGAGTTTTAAAAGCGCTTCGAGAAGATTAGAGCCTATAAAGCCGGCAGCGCCGGTGACAAGCCAGGTATATTGATTTGATTTAAGATGCTCCTTAAGTTTTTCGTACTTTATCATCATAATCTTCCGTTGTTATTGATAAGGGTTTATGGTGTCAGACTTGCTTTATTGACGTTATTTGGTTTTGGGTTTAACAGTGTTCTTCGTCTTTACCTGTGAAACCGGGCATGTAAGGCACCGAAATGATCTCCCGTTTTGCGGCGGCTACGGCTCGATTGGCGATATCCTGAACCTTTTCATACGCCTGTTCGTGCTTTCTGGACAGCTCTTCAATCTGGAAAGTCTGAACTTTCGTCATTTTTTCGAGCGATTCAATCCTGCTTTTAAGTACGTTCTTTTCACCCTCAAATTTTGATTCCATAAGCGCTCGGTCTTTTTCAAAATCACCGGCAAGTCTTTCGCTAACGGTTTCTTTTGCAGCTTGAACCTGCTTTTCAAGTATTTTGGGGAATGTTTCCACCTGGTTCTGTAATTCTGAAAAAACCTGCTCACGCTCGGAAAGAACTTTTTCCCGGTTATCCAGCTCGTCTCTGCGCTGCTGGAGTTCCTGTTCAGAAACCTCGCGTTTTGTGATAATTTCCTTTTCAAGGACTTTCAGTTGATCTTCAAGTTCGTTTTTACGCTGATCTTTTTCCCGTGCAAACGTGTATTCATAATCATCTTTTTCCCGCTTCCTCTGTTTTTTGAGAAACACTGCCTGTTCCTCTATTTCCTGATCCTGCTCAGACTTTTCCCTGTCCCAGTTTGCGCGGACTTCACGTATTTCTTCTTCAAATTCCGTTCTGCGTTTTTCCATCTCGGTTTTGAATTCATCCTTGCGGGCCTGCTGGGCATCGATCAGAGCAGCAAGATCAGATACAGCAGTTTCCACTTCATAAATATTCTGAAGCTCCTCCTGTTTGGCTTTGACTGCGGTCTGAATCTTTTTATAAGTTTCGATTTCCGCTTCAAACCCTTCTGCAAGGCCGGTTAATTCACGGCTGAAAGCGCCTTTAAGATCATGAAGCCGCTGCAGCGGGTCCTGCGAAGCCTGAGCTTCGGCGACTGTCTCGGCAGCCTTTTTTTCCATCTGCTTGCGAACCTTTTCAGCATCAAGCAATTGTTTCTCAGCGGCCTCAAGTTGCTGCTTCATAGCTTTGTAGGCTTCTATCATTTCCTTTTTGGTGTTGCTCATAGAGACACTAAGTATTTCTTCTTGATCTGTCATGGAGTCACCTCTTCTTTTTAGTTTTATGTAAGTTTTGAGTTTTTAATCCACAGAGTTAGCGTATTACAAAGATTACAACGGGCCATCCAGACACCCATGCGATTATGCATTTCCTGCCGGTTCAAGAACTGTGCGTTTTATGGTTAAGTTGTATGCTTCTGAGCCTGGCGTTGCATCATAACCCCATTTTATGAGTTTGATGCCTGGAGTATCGGCTTTCATCGTTATTTCAATGCCTGTAATGCATCTTGGGTGCACACAAGAACCTGTATTGTAGTAAACCGGCTCTGGTTTGAGTTTTTTTATGGATCTGCGTTCTGTAAGAGAGAGGTTTTCGTACACCGGACGATGGGTGTGTCCCGCTATGATTATGTCAATATTTTTGTTGTTGTTTATAGCGAGATGGTAGAGCTTTTTATCTATCTCGCTGCAGAGACCGGGATTGACGGCGGCTCTTGTTGGATCTTTTACGCCGAACCTCTGAAGATGCGGCCAGAAGTTTCGCACAAAAAATTTACTGAAGGCCGCCCCGCTGCCGCTGCATTTGGGATCTGCCTGGTGACCGTGCCAGAGGAGTATGCGCTTTCCCTGCGCGGATGGGCTGTGGAGTATTGCGGCTTCGTATATCCGGATGCCGGGGAAAATATCGCGGAGAATATCCGCATTGTCTTTCCACTGGATGTCGTGATTGCCCCATATCTTGATGTAGCGGGTCTTTTCCGGATCAGGGTCGTGGAATTTTCTGATTCTGTCATAGATGGAGGTATGTGTGATATATATCTGTTCAAAAGCCCTGTTTTCCCAGAGTTCTTCAGCATCGCCAAGCTCTATATAAGTAAATCCCTCCCTGAAGTAGTAATCGAGAGCGCATTTATAAATAAGGGAGTTATGGGCAAAATCGTCGGAGCCGGTCCCGTCACCACGATGCATATCGGACATGATGATGAGCTTTGTTCCCTGGCTCACGCAAAGACGCAAAGGC
>JAFDAE010000091.1 GCA_019314005.1 Deltaproteobacteria bacterium
CATTACTTCGACTGTGTCAAAAAAGTAACAAGTCCGGTAATCGGCACGACCACTAAGACCGATACGAGATCATCATCCTGGTTACCTACAAAAAGTGACCAATCAAACAAATTGAACACTTTTTACGAAACTATCAAAAAATGTCAAGACATTTTTATTTGGAGGTGTTCTTTAATCTTGGACTGTAACATGTCCGGCGTAAAGGGTTTTTTCATAAAGTCATTTACCCCTACCTTGTCCGCCAGTTGTACTTGGGAACCTTCCGATTCGGTAGTTACCATTATAATGGGGATTTTTGCAAAGGCAGGATTGGCGCGGGCATTGCGGGTAAATTCTATACCATCCATGATCGGCATATTCATGTCTGTTAAGATCAAATCAAACGTCTCTCCCAAATCCAGAATATCCAAAGCCTCTTTGCCATTGACAGCGGTTGTTACATTAATGCCCAAATCAGATGCCACGCTTCGGTAAAAAAGAAGCATCGCTTTTGAATCGTCAACGGCCAATACTTTTTTCCCGGTTTCTTTGGTAGAAGGCGTTGAAATCCTTTCTATGTCCGACTTCGCCCTATCTCCTTCCATAAGTTCCAGTTTTTTACGAAATGCGGAAATTATCTCCGGGTCATTTGATCTTGCAATATTTTCAATCAATCTTGCAGCTACATTTTCATCTTCATAAAGAGAATCAAAGATAACCAAGGCCTTTGAGGATATAATTGCCTGCATCACTCTTTTGCTTTGTGCATTGTCGGCATTGATAATCTCTTTAAGGCTTTTAATTACCCCGGGATTTACTTGTTCATTAAGAGAAGATACGACCGCCATCAGAATCAGATCGTCTTCCTCTGACAAACCGTCGCTCAAACAAACAAGACCTTTCATAAAGGGTATTCTGCCGAGTGCTTCGTATATGGCAAACTTTATGTTCGGATGATTTGCAGATCCTTTGTCAAGGGCGGCTACTAATATATCTCCTCCCTTTTTGTCTCCTATCAGGGCAAGTGCGTTAGCCGCCAGAATTTTCTGGTCGACACCCTCCTGGTCAAAAAGTGGGGCAATAAAAGGAACAGCTTCAGGGCCGATTTTAATAACCGCTTGTTGAATAAGACGTCTTACAGTAGGATTTTTGTGATGTATTTTTGAAACGAGAAGAGATACAGCCTTATCATTTTTCAGAGCCGCCAGGGCCTCTATGGCATTCCCGGTTGTAAGATCACATTTTCCATAGTGCTCGTCAGCTTCGGCCTCTTCTATTATCTTGCACAACGGATCTAATGAAGTAAGATCGCCATAAACACCTATCATCTCAACGGCCACAGCAGAAATAAGCGTTTCCGGGTGATGGATATATTTCTGGAAGACCTCCAAAGATTCAGGTCCCTTTATTGCGGCAAGGGAGGAAAGGATCTCAAAGAGGATTTCAGCATTTTCTTCAGTGGATGTCAGATCAATAAGGGTTGATGCGGCAGATTTAAACCGATGCTGTCCTGCTATTTGGGTACAAATTTTTTTTACTCTACTACTGTTCGAAAGGAGGCCATTAACAGTTTCCTTTTCATTCTGTGACAGAAGCTCTCTCAGAGTATTTTCGATCATATAATCAACAGCGTCATCACCTAAGGGGGTTGCATATAATTCGAAAAGTTCTGGTATTACCTCAAATTTTTTCTCTTTTTCGATTTCGTTTAGCATAGCGACCTGCCCAGCAAAATCCTTTATGCTAAAATCTTTAAGAACCTCCATATTCCACCTTTAACTTAATATGGTTTCTCCACGACAGGAAAATCGTAACTTGTGGACACGAACTTTTTTCTACTACGTTCGTATTCTTAGTACAAAATCTTAAGCCTTTTATTTGCAAACTTTTTACGAATGAGGAAGGTAAAAACATCTTTTAAAATATCACCTGCCAAGCAAATATGCAAGATTGCACGTTTTTCAAAGGTCTCAATGCGTAATTGATCTATAATTTCCCTAAAATCATCAATATTCCAAGGACTATGAACAATAGACCGGCTCCCGTCCTTACATAGTCTGGTCGTATTAGGTGCCCGAACGCGCCGCCTAAAAGCGTGCCTATCAGACTGGTAGCGACAAGAGCAATTGAAGCCCCAAGAAAAATGCTCCATTTTTTCCCGCTTTGAGCGGCAAGTGACAGTGTGGCTAACTGGGTCTTATCACCGAGTTCTGCCAAGAAGATTACAAAAAAGGTGCTCCCTATAAGTTTTAGATCCATAGTAGCCTCAAAATCTTCGTTTACTGTTTACAACACCAGCACCTTTTGATGGCGTCGTAAAAAGTCTTGAGTTTGATAAAGGATGGCTAAGTAAAAAGGTCAATATACAAGGCGTAGTAGATTGGACTTTTTACGACGCCATCACTTTTTGCCGTAAATACAAATCGACAAGCGTCAGACACACCATGGCCTCGCATACAGCGTTTATTCGAGGGATGGCTGATACGTCATGACGACCCTTTACTGAAATGTGAGCCGGCTTATTATCAACCGTAATAGTTTGTTGCTCAATCTCTATGGAGGGAATCGGTTTAACTGCTGCTCGGACAACAATCGGCTCACCATTTGAAACCCCTCCAAGAATCCCGCCGGCATTGTTGCTCAAAAACCCGTTAGTGCTGATCGGATCATTATTGTGGGAGCCAAGGCTTCTTGCGGAGTCAAAACCGGCCCCAATTTCCACTCCCTTTACCGCACCGATGCTCATTAATGCCTTTGCCAATTCTGCATCTAATTTATCAAAAACCGGTTCTCCGAGTCCGGGAGCCACCCCATGGGCAACAACTTCCACAACACCCCCGATTGAATCCCCCACTTTTTTGACCTCTGCAACACGTCTTGTCATCTCTTTTACAGCGGATTTGTCAGGAGTGCGAAAAGGATAGTTATTCACTTCTGCAAGATCTATCGAAGACACTTTCACACCTCCCAGTTCGAGGGTGTAGGCAACAACAGAAATCGATTCCACAGATAGGACCTTTCGTGCCACAGCCCCTGCGGCAACCCTCCCCACTGTTTCTCTGGCAGAAGCGCGACCCCCCCCGCGCCAATCACGAATTCCATATTTTTTCTGATACGTAAAATCCGCGTGCCCTGGACGGTAGAGATCTTGAAGCTCGTTATAGGCACTGCTTTTTACATCACGGTTTTCCACCATCAGGGCAATGGGAGTCCCGGTAGTCAGACCGTTTAAAGTCCCTGAAAGAATCTTTACCTGATCCTTCTCCTTTCTGGCGGTAGAAGTCGGACCGCTCCCAGGTTTCCTGCGATCGAGATCCTCTTGAATAATCTTTTCATCTAATGGAATACGAGGGGGACATCCGTCGATAATCACCCCAACAGCCTTTCCATGAGATTCTCCCCACGTGGTAATCCTAAATAGTTTCCCAAAGGTATTCCCTGCCACAATGTCCCCCTGCTTAAGGATTTCGGTAACTGTTAGTGAGCGTTATAATCTCATCCGCTATCTCATCTACCGATTTCTTGGATGTGTCTATTACATGGTGCGCAGCATCCCGGTAATACGGAGTTCGCTCGAGTAAGACAGTTTTAATTTCCTCCATTGAGCCCTTGTCGGTCAAACCTGGTCGTTGCGATTCAGTTTTATCGTCTTGCTTCATACGGTTTTCAATTGTTGTAATGTCGGCCTTAAGCCATATCAAAATACCGTGTTTACGAAGGAGTTCTCTGTTTGCCGGGTTGAGTATTACGCCCCCCCCTGTTGCAAGAACTGTTTTGTCCAAAGTTGCAAGTCGCTTAATAGCATTTGCCTCCTCATTTCTGAATGCCGCCCATCCGCCCGTGGCAACTATTTCTTCAATAGATTTTCCTGTCCGTTCTTCTATGACAGCATCTGAGTCTACAAATCGCCATTTCAATATAGACGCCACACGTTTCCCCACCGATGTTTTCCCGCTACAGCGATACCCTATCAGAACGATCAGCACCTAAGAATATACCCCTGTAAGATTTTGGCAACCTATGCAATGAGATAAATTTTGAGTAGGTTGAAAACCCTATTAACCTTCTCCGAATAAATCCGAAATTCGAAGCACGAAATTCGAAACAAATACGAATGACCAAAATTCAAAGTCCGAAACAATATGATTTGGAAGAGTGTACTCTTAATGCGTAGTGTATTCTTAATGCGTAAGGAATACTATACTGCGTAAGAGTGAATAATGTTTTGAGCATTTGATATTTGAATTTAGAATTTGTTTCGGATTTCGAACCTCTTCAGCCCCTGTTGATCACAGTCTCCATCCAGAAATGGTAGATTTTGTCCCAAGACAAGGCCGCACAAAGGTTTCTACCGGAGGCGTAGCAACGCTACGTCGAGGATAGAAACCTGCGGAGAACGCGGTATTGGGGCAAAATATGCCATTTCTGGATGGACACTATTTGCTTTCTATGAACGCGTATGCACTATGGTTATGAATCGATTCGAAGTTTTCAGAACTTACCGCGAACCAGGTTATGTTCTCATCATCACGTAGCTTTTCAGCTATACTCCGGACGACATCTTCAACAAACATTGGATTGTTATAAGCCTTTTCAGTAACATATTTTTCGTCTTCGCGTTTTAGGATGGCATAGACGTCGCTCGACGCTGATTGTTCAACAAGGGTGATGATATCTTCAAACCAGATAAATTTCTTAAAACGAAGTTGTGTCCGCACCTCGCCTCGTTGGTTATGTGCGCCATAGTCGCTGATCTCCTTGGAACAAGGACAAACAGTAGATATCGGCACTATTACTTCCGCCATCAGATCTATCGCGTCCGTACGGTCACTGCTTCCGACTATTTTACATGTATAATCGATAAGCCCCTTAGACTTACTTACAGGGGCGGCCTTTTCGATGAAATATGGAAAAGTAATTTCAATATGTGCTGAAGCTGCGTTCAGAGTCGTTTTCATCTGCTGCAAAATTTTCGATATGTTTTTCAGTGAAACCTCGGACCGGAAGAGGTGGAGAATTTCTATAAAACGGCTCATATGGGTCCCCTTGAAATGTGTGGGGAGATCCACGTACATATTAATGGTGGCTACAGTATGCTGAACGCTGTTTTTGCGATCCAACACCGTAATTGGATACCGAATGTCTTTTACCCCTACTTTATCTATGGGGATATTCCTGTTGTCCGGTTGACTTTGTATGTCAATCATGCTCATAAAATATACCAGTCTTAATTTTAATGATTTCGTAAAAAGCTATCAATTTTATTAGTTTTTACCAGAAAATCTACACAAAACTTGTTGGGCTGTCAATTTCAAACCTCTCCACTATTTGACATTGGCGGACATATATCTTATATTTTTTCATTAAACATCTCGTGGTTACCCTGAATTATGAGGCCTTTACAAAATATCTTCTTTTGCCGAACTCCGTTAATTAACAAACATTCTGACAAAACTAGGAGGCTGTCCGAGAATTATGTCCGTTTCTCACGCTTTTGCAGTAGGATCAGAATTCTCGGACAGCCTCCTAGGACACAGATTTTCACAGATACACACAGATCGGAATTCGGAAAACTTATAATAGAATAGCTTATCTATGGATAAAAATAAACCCGAACTTGACCTCGAAAACATATTCTCCCTTTTAGCCAGCGATGACCTTCAAGACAAAGAGAAGGCCAGCGAGCTCAAATCATCCTTCTTTGAGGCCTTTGCGCGGACGTGGAAAGACGGAAACGCCAACTTAAGACAAAAGATGATTCGTTTTGCAGGGGAATTAGAGGTAGAAAATGGGCTGCAACCGGTCTTGCTCGGTCTGAGAGATAGTGTTCGGACAGTGCGAGAAGAGGCAAAAAAGTCTCTTGACAGGCTTTCCCAGCAGCTAATGTCCCCAAACAAAGGAGAAAAAGACCGTCCCCCGTCTTTAGTAAAAAGATCAGCGGAATTTTCGTTTGCCGTTTACAAGGAAATAAAGGTCACACGGGATCTTAACCTGATCAAATTTTTTCTTAAGACATTATTAAAGCTCGGTGAGAGCGGAGCGTTCCTTGCCTGGAATTTTTTTGTTCAGAATGTCGTTCCTCAAAATATTATAGTTGAAATGATCAAAAAACTTCCGGAACCGTTGCGCCTGAATTTTGTTTATCAATATACACTTGATAAAATTGCAGTGCGCAGGCACTATGATACACTGGCGAAGCTTCTCCTGAAAGATATCAAGGACCGCCGCACCACTGTTGAATTTTTGGCCGATCTATTTGACCATGAGCCCCTCTTAGATCCTGTCTTTTATGATCTTTGCCGGATGCTGAATATAAAAAAAACAATAGCACAAGTTGAGTTAAGATCAAACCGACAAAGGGAAAAAATCAAGGGAGTAAAGCTACTCGGGCTATTGGGTAAAGTCTCTGATTATCATTTATGCATTCCCTTGCTTTCCCGAGACGAGATCCCTTCTGTGCGTATCGCGTGTCTGAAGATGCTCAGCCGGTCAATTGCAGAAAAGGATACCAAAATAATAGGAGCTGTCTCCGCTCTTTTAGATGACAAGGATGAGAATATACGACTCCACGCCTTTAATACCCTTGTCGCATTGAAGGCCCCTGCATTAGGGGAGGTAATCACCGCTCTTTGTAAAAATCACCCTGCTATGAGACCCCGTCTCTATAAATCATTGTGCGGTTTGGAGTGGATGGAACTTAATCCCGTCTTAAACGCCCTTCCTTCAGATCAAGGACGAGAAGCACGGAAGGCCGTCATTAATGCGATCATTCGGAACGATCCTGAAAAACTGATCATTTTTCTGAGCCAATATTTGAAAAGTTCACATGATGAGGCCCGCAACAAGGCTGCCAAGCTCCTTAAAAAGATCGATTCAATAAAGAATAACAAGATTGAAGAGGCTGTTAAAGATGATACCCCCGAATACTCCCCTTCCGCCAAGACTGACAAGAAAGGCCTCTTTGAGAAAAGGAAACAACGTAAGCTCTTGCAACGGCTTTTAAATGGGGAGTCACTCGAAGGTGTGGAATTTCAAGGGGAGATACTTGCGGATTTAGATCTTTCCGGCATCAGTCTCCGCAATGTTAATTTTGATGGTGCGTTCTTTGCCAATGTCAACATCTCGTCTGCAAAGCTTTACTCGGTTACGTTCAAGGGAGCACGTTTTGAAAATGTAAAGATGGAAAACTCCTTTCTCGACTCTGTGTCATTCGAAGATGCCGTCATAAAAGGGTCGTCTTTCACAAAGGCCTCTTGCAGCTCGTGCGATTTTACCAATGCCTGGATTTATGAGTCATCTTTTGGCCTTGCCAACTTGAAAGGCTCCATCTTTGTCAATGGGAAGATCAAAAAAACAGATTTTTCCCAGACAGATATTGCAGAGACATCCTTTGTTGAGTCGGACTTAACTCGAGTCTCTTTCAATTTTGCCACACTTCATCTTGCAAATTTTTCCCTGGCACGCGGAATGAATTGTGACTTTTTGGGTGCTGATTTTTCCGATGTTACTACGGAACAGTCTGAGCTGAATACTCGATCGGGTTTGTTCGGCGATGTTGTGCTTCCTGATCTCTTTTTTGAAGATGAAATCCTTAAGCACAGCGCTTTCAATCTTGTAGTACTTGCCGAAGAAATGGATAAGCGCCGCAAGGCCTTCCTTGAATACAACCATAGAAGAACCGAGCTTGCACTGGACACCTTCCAGCCTGAGCAAGGCGACCTGTTTGCATTAATCCCCTTCCTGATTCATTCAAATCTGGAATTGCTTCCCACAGATAGTCCGATCCGTAATGCCCCGGCAGGGATCTTTGGATACTCCTTTCCCTCAGAAGTCTTCCAATTAGCAAAGAAGTATTTCATTATAGATGATTTTTCACCATCTTTGCAGAAAGAGCATTACATTGAAGGGCTTTTTACTATCGGAAGTGTGGGGACAATAGCCCAGTCCGCCGACTCCGACATAGACTATTGGGTATGTGTAAACGATGCCAAGCTGGGGGGATGTAGTCGACCTTGCAAGCGTACGCGAGGATAGATTCGGCGTAAGCGACCAGGAAAGTTCCGGATCGGCTCAGGGAAAGATTTTAAAGGAAGAATTTTACCGCACCATGATCCACGTCGCGGGAAAGATTCCGTTATGGTGTGTTCTACCGCGTGGTGTAAAAGACAAACATTATCATCTCCTCCTTTCCCTGGCATCACAATTTCATAAAGATTATATGGACCTGGGTAACGTTTCCACTATTCCACAAGGAGAATATTTTGGCGCGTCAATATGGCAACTTTTCAAGGGCATGAAGAGTCCTTACAAGTCGGTCATGAAAATGGCGCTATTAGAGAAATATATTCAGGAAGAAGAACGGCACGGACTCTTGTGTAACCGGCTCAAAGCGGGTTGGTCGCGTGGCAGGTACGATTTTAGGCACATAGACCCTTATCTGTTGCTTTTCGAAGAAGTCTTAGACTATTATCATCGAACAGAACAAAAAAATACAGAACGGCTACTCCAGATTTGCTTTTTTATGAAACTTGGAATACGGTCGTTCACTGATCTGGACAACTCGGTGATCGGGGCCAAGAAGCGGCTGGTGCAAGATTATAGCAAGAGTTGGGGTTGGAATGAAACAAAGGTTCAGGATTTAGGACATTTTCGAGACTGGCCATTTGACAAGATCTTTCAACTCAGCGCCAGGATTAATGATTATATGATAGAGACTTACAAAAAATTAAGTCGTACATTGCAGGAGAGGTCGGCACAGGAAACAACAATTACTCCTAAGGACCTGACGATCTTGGGACGTAAGATGTTTGTTCAGTTTTCAAAAAAATCTCATAAGGTAGACAAGCTTCCACTGATAGTCCACGGCAAGGCACTGTTTCAGCAGCTATATTTTCAATATAACAATCCGAAAGATGGACCGGCAAGCTGGAGCTTGTACCACCTGAAACGAGACGGTCAGAGGGAGCGCAAGGGAGGAGACCTATTGAAAAGTGGCCGTATCGAAGAAATTTGTATCTGGCTGGTTCACAACGATCTTTACTTACCCACCACGTCGTTTCAGCTTATGCCAAACCCTACTCCTATTTCGCTTCAAGATATCCTTGATCTTTTACGAAAATTGCACGAGTTCTATCCTGTGCATGAGGCTGAAGAAATTGTTCCGCAAGCACTTTTGAAAGAACCTTATATACAGAAACTTTTTTTAACCGTTAATTTCAACTTAAATCGAAAGCTCAAAAAAGTTCATGAATACACGACAATATATATGACCAGTTGGGGCGAGTTCTTCTGTCGGACTTTTCATGACAAGAACGGACTCAATTCTGTGGAGGAGTCCCTAAGCGGAGCAAAGGAACAATTTGATCTCCCGTGTTCTTCCGGCCAAGTCGGACTTTATATCCCTCAGTTGGCCAGCAAATATATACAGGTGAGGTAGTTTCAAAATGTTCAATTTCGTCCAAGGTCAAGAAAGGCGAAGATTTTAACCGCAGGAATACATGAGGTATTTCGAGGACTAAAATCTGAGCCTGACGCAGAGATTGGGAAAGATAAAAAATATCGTAATAAATTTCGTATGGCGCTGTTTTGTATTTTTGTCGGACTCTTTATTGTGTCGGGTTGTGCTAAGATTATCCCGTTCAAGAAAAAAATCCCAACAGAGCCTCTTACACCCGAGATAATTCAGGCACATAAGATGCTTGGTGCGGCCGAATACTTTATACAAGCAGGGGAATATAAAAAAGCGCTCAACATCTACAATGATTATCTAAGCCAATCTCCTCCCGGTCCCCTTGCTGATAGATTTCTGATGGAGAAGGGTAATGCCTATATGCGGATGGAAGATTACACCGGCGCCCGCGGTGCCTATCAAATATTGATCTTTGACTTTCCCCGCAGTCTTTTAGCTGACGAAGCCAAGTTTAATATTGCGTTTGCCTATTATAAAGAAAACAATTACGAGGAGGCCATCCTGTATGCCAAAAGTCTTCTCTCTCTAAAGCCTCTTTCCCTCCAGGAAGAGATCCGACTGATTACCCTGATAGGGGATTCACTTTTGGGGCAAAAAAAGGGCTATGCCGCTGTTGTATCGTATATGGACGCGTATCGATTGGCACGGGGCGAGGCAAAAGAGGATGCTTGGGGAAAAATAAAACTGGCGATAGCTGAACTTACTGCGCCGGAGATTAGAATACTTTCCCAGCGGTATAAAAAAGATGGGCTTCCGGGCTATCTTGTGTTTCAAAAGGCAAAATTGTACGAACAACAGGGGCGTGAGGTTAATGCGTTAGAGGTACTTTCGGAATTCTTGAGAGATTTTTCAGGGCATGAATTGGCCGGGACTGCCAAGGAGCTTGAGGGTCGTCTTAAGAAAAAACTTGATATCGACAAGTGGGCCGTTGGCTGCATTCTTCCCCTGACAGGTCCTTATAAACAATTTGGAAACCGTGTTCTTTCCGGAATAGAGTTGGCGCTTGCTGAATTTAGTAGCTCCACCGGCGCACCACCGGTTCGGTTAATTATAAAAGATTCAAAGAGTGACCCTGAGACGGCCACTCGCGCGTTGGAACATCTGGTTAACAGGGAGAGAGTAATAGGAATCATCGGGCCAATGGTTACAGCGGAACACGTCGCTGAAACCGCCAACAATATGGGCCTCCCCATCATTACCCTGACTCAGAAAGAAGATATCACTAAAATAGGAAATTTTATATTTAGAGACTTCTTGACCCCTTTGCAGCAGATTAAAACTATTGTCCCTTACGCGGTAAATATATTGGGATATAAAAAGTTTGCAATCATTTATCCGGAAGATACCTATGGTAAGCGGTTTATGAATCTATTCTGGGATGAGTTGATTCAGCACGGGGGCCAGGTGGTGGGAATAGAATCATATAAAAGCAAAGAGACCGATTTTGCTACGCCTATTAAGAAATTAGCAGGTCTTTATTATGAGCGTGTTGAGCCGATAGAGGCGGATGAGGTTATAGAAGAAAACGGTGCAGATGAGACCGATGATATAGGAGATGAAGAAGCAGAAGCCGCGGAACCGGAAGGGCCTGAACCGATCATCGATTTCGACGCAATCTTTATGCCGGACACATCAAAAAGTATCAGTCTTATTGCCCCCCAACTGTTATACAACGATGTATCGGATGTTTTACTCCTTGGAACCAACCTTTGGTATTCCCCATGGCTATTGAGACAGTCCGCAGGTTACGTGCAAGGCTCGGTTTTCCCAAGCGGTTTCTTTGTCGAAGATTCAAGTCCTGTTGTGCGTGAATTTGTCAAAAATTTTCAAGACACCTTCGGACGCAAACCAACTTTCTTAAGCGCGCAGGGATATGATACCGCCAAATTACTCTTTCATCTCATCAAAAATCCAACTCTGCGTACTCGTAATGCTTTGAGAGTAGCACTGCACCAGGTGAGCGACTTTCCGACTGTTACAGGGTTTATCTCCTTTGATGAAACCGGAGATGCGAATAAGGAACTCGCCCTGTTAAAAGTGCAAGGGAAACGTTTCATTCAAATTCGGTAATGATTCAAGTGAGCTAACCCCTTGTTCCGCAATCTAAAACCACCGATAAAGGAACTGACAGAATATGAAAGATAAAAGAATCTTGGTTACCGGAGGCGCCGGTTTTCTGGGAAGTCATCTGTGCGACCGGCTCGTGTCGAAAGGGGCTGATGTGTTGTGCCTTGATAATTTTTTTACCGGCTCCAAAAAAAATATCGAACATCTCATGGGCCATAAAAATTTTGAAATCATACGCCACGACTTGGTCGAGCCTATTCTACTCGAAGTGGACCAGATTTACAATTTGGCATGTCCCGCGTCTCCCATCCATTATCAGTACAATCCCGTCAAGACCGTTAAGACCAATGTAATGGGCACGATCAATATGCTCGGTCTGGCAAAAAGGGTAGGAGCGCGGATCCTACAGGCCTCCACTTCAGAGGTATATGGTGACCCCAAAGAACACCCCCAGAAGGAGGGCTACTGGGGAAACGTCAATTGTATTGGCCCTCGGAGTTGTTACGATGAGGGAAAACGGGTGGCAGAGACCTTGATGATCGACTATCACCGTCAGAATGGCGTTGACATCAGGATCGTCCGGATATTTAACACCTATGGCCCGAGGATGGCTGTTTCGGACGGCCGGGTGGTGAGCAACTTCATTATACAGGCCCTTAACGGTCAGTCGATAACGCTCTATGGGGAAGGATCCCAGACCAGGTCTTTTTGTTATGTTTCAGACATGATAGATGGAATGATCAGGATGATGAACTGTGAAGGTTTTATCGGCCCGGTCAATCTCGGCAACCCGAATGAATTCCCCATTAAGGAGCTTGCGGACTTAGTGCTTGAGATAACAAAGTCGGAATCAAAGATGGAGCATAAGCCTCTTCCGGAGAATGACCCGACTCAACGTCAGCCGGATATCACGCTGGCAAAAGAAAAACTCGACTGGGACCCCACAATACAACTACGAGAGGGTCTGGAAGAGACGATAGAGTATTTCAGGGGTATTCTGTCCAAGTAAGATAATTGAGGGTTATTCGTTCTCGTCCAACCATTCACCATACAACTTTTTCTCACATTCCGGGCAGATACCGTGGCTGAATTCGACTTCTGAATGGGTACTGATATATGCCTCTATCTGATTCCAATATCCTTTGTCATCACGAATCTTCTTACACGAAGCGCAGATGGGCAGCATTCCGCTCAAGGCCTTGATCTCTGAAAGGGCTTTCTGGAGATCGCTGATCAACTGCTCCCGCTCCTCTTCGACCATCTTCCGCTTTGTAATGTCGCGACAAATCTCCACCACCATCTTCGGCCTGCCGTCGGCATCGTGTGCGGCCACACTTGCCGTACACCAGAATACCACTTGCTTCCCGTCGGCTCCTGTTACTTCTGTTTCACATTCGTGGATCTTTCCATCTTCAAAGCATTTGTTTACTACGCACGGCTCGCACGGCGTATCATAACCGTGGTACATCTGATAGCACTTCTTCCCGACCAGGTCCGGGCCGAACAGCCCCTTAGCAACATCGTTTGCCCAAAAAATAGTATGGTGCTCGTCCATCATGCACATGTGATCCGTGACAGATGAAATTATACCTGCCAGTTTTTCTTCGCTCTGCCGCAAGGCCTCTGCTGATTTGGCAATTTGTCTTAAATGTTTTGTCTCGACCTTAAGTTCTGCCTTTCTCTTCTGAGTTCTAAAAAGAGTAATACCACCTCCAGCAAACAACAAGATAATAACTCCTGAAATTGCAAATGTATTTCTTGCGTGCTCCGCAATGGGTCTTGCAACTTCAGAATACGCTATACAAATCCCCACCGACCATAGCTGATTTCCCACATGAACAGGGGCATACGCCACAACTCTCTTGCCGAGTTCGGGATGTAAAAAGATGCCTGTGCCTTCTCTCCCCTGAATCGACTCAGCCAGGATATTTTCCAGCGTTGACCAATCATAATCAGGCATCTTTTCCCTGTCGTCATTCACAAAATGTTGTCCTGTCCTGTCCTCATGCTCGTGACCCAATAAAATTCCCCGTGCATCCACAATCCATTTACAGCTTTGGGTCCCTGTCTGGAGCGATTGCATGAAACGCGTATAGATAGTATCCGTTTGTACCATCCAGCGAACCATTCCTACGAATTCACCCCCGCAAAATACAGGCTCTGCAATGGATACGGCCAGGTTACCCAGATTGTTATAAAAGGGTTCACTGACATACGGCTTATGTTCCCGTACGACATAGCCGACTCCGGGCTTATCCTTATGATCCATTCCGGGTCTGTTTTCTATATAAGGGTGTCTGTGCAGCATAATTCCATCTGCGTCCAGAGTGGTAAGGGCATCCGTAGCATTGGCGTGAATCTCATAAAGGGTTTGGACAGGGCAATATTCAGATTCAGGGGCTTTATGCATAATTCTCTTATGGATCGCTTCCTGAACCGCTGGATTTAGCGAAAGGGTTTTGAGTGTTTCCACATGTTCGTCAATGAATTCTTCTATCCTCTGCGCGGTTGTCTTCGCAAGCATGAGAAGCTGCTGTTGTGCCTGGGAAACAACAAGCTTCTCATACTTTCTGTGGTTAAGGTAAGCCACGTATACAATTATCACAGCAACTGCCAACCCGGCAATTACACTTAACGCGGCCTTCCAGAATAATTTTCTTGTTTTCATATTGGACGCTCCTGCACTACATTCACTATATTCACTATATTCACTACATTTATAGCAGGAAATATGCCGAAATAGCATAAAAAATAATGTACTGTAGTTCCAAATGGTTAAGACTTCCTTTTACACAACCACCGCATTTGAACCTGCATGTGAATATAGTCTGGTTGTAGCTATATGTCAATTTTTTGACTTTGACAAGCGGTGGTTTGTAAAAGATTTGAGCATTAATTAATTGTGGATTTTGGAGGTGCACAATTGCCCTTGACAAGTTAGATAATTATCTAATATATTATATGTATTAGAGCGTTATCCGGTGACTTTTGTAAAATGTGACATCTTTTTTTCAGGCAGGGAAGGAAATAAATTCAAACGGAGAAATGGCGGTCTTGCAAAGGTCTCAACTTAACTCCGGAGGGGTAATTTGCCATGAGAAGGTTTCTTAAATATCAGAGGCATATGTTAGGCGCCCTTTTGGGAGGCGTATTGGCTGTAGCCCTTTTGGTTTCTTCGGTTCCAGCCGAGGAAATGGCTGCGGAAGAGAAACTAAAAAGTGCTGACGCGTTATTAATCAATGCCTATGAAATGGCGTCAAAGGCTCGAGAGACGAGTGATATACACCTTGCCCAAAAGGCCTTGGAGCTGACAAATGAGGCATCAGCGCTCCTTGCGGAGATAGCCTCTATAGCCCAAGATACGGGCAATACAGACTTGGCGCAGGCAGCCATGAATGTGATCAGGAATCTTATGGGAGTAATCAACCAGGTTATCGATGCCGCTCAATATATTGCTCATACCAGTACCGACTCACGCACCGTTGCTGCGGCGAAAGAAATTTTAGGCGGTGTGGAAGAGGTTCAAAATCTAAATAGGACTACTATAGACACAGCCCTTGCCACTGGCGCCGTCCCCGGTCCGACCAAAGAATATGAACACCCTGAAACATACCGCCTCAAGATGCCGGTACAGGAAGAGCCGCACATTCATGACATGGAACCCGCCAGTCCAATATAAGGGAACAGAGGGAAATCAAGCAGAACATAGACCTCCTTTTCAAATTGTATAACGACAGAGGCAGTTATGAGATTCAAACTACACAGTGAGACCTTTGAAAAATGCAACATTTTTCAAAGGTCTCACTGTGTAGTTTTGTTGGCTATTATCCTTATCTCACTATCTTCTCCTGTGGTATCTCTTGCGGCAAAATTTAATATAAAACCTAAGGTTTCAGCTAGTTGGCGAGTGGACACTAATTATTACAGAGCGGAAGCCACTGAAAGTGAAAGAGAGGTTGAGACATATCTTATTCAACCTGGAATTGAACTTGGCATAGAAACGGCCAAGAGCGAGTTGCTTCTCGATTACACCTTGGATGCCTATTACTACGACGATAGAGATACCGTCCCCCCAGGCCGGCGAGCAAGCGATGAGAATGATTATGTCGGCCACACAGGCATTCTTAAGGCCGGCTACAGACCATTTGACCGAGTGCTCCTGGGATTGGAGAATCATCTTTACAAGACCCGGGATCCGGCATATTCAGATACACTAAGTAATGCCGTAGACAGGGAAAAATACGTCATTAACCGGCTGACGCCCATGATTTTGTACGAATTTGGCCCCAAGTTCTCGATTGGATTACGTTATCGGAATACAGAGACCAACTACAGCAGGACCAGCCTTGAAGATTCCAGCGAACATAGGGGCATCTTCGATATGATCTACAATTTTACACGCACAGCGACCGTTGATCTTGAATACCATTACTGGAAAAGGGATTACGATCGCACCACCTCCGATTACACCTCGGACCAGCTCATGCTTATTTGCAGGAAGCAATTCAAATCCCTTGTCTTCGAAGCAGGCGGCGGATATCAGGACAGGAATTTTGATGATTCTACAGTGGAAGATATCGATACATTTACCTATCGAATCGCCATTACGGGACATACCCCCCCTGAATCGGGAACTCCAAGGAGTCATATCTCCCTCGCTGCCGAATTGAACCTCAACGACCAGGGTCTTGGGGAGGAATATTACAAAGCCCACCGTGTTTCCCTGACTGCCGGGCGTCGCTTTCTGGAAAAACTGCTGGTAAGCATTACCGGATACTACCAGAAAAGTGATTACGAAAACACCACCGGGCTTACGCCGGAAGGGACTATAGAGACACGGGATGATGATACCTACGATATTTCCGGACGCATCGGCTACATGTTTACCGATTGGCTTACTCTCTTCATCACCGCAGGCTATGAGGAGCGGGACTCCAATTTGGCCGGCCATGATTATGACAACAACTATTATATAGCCAAACTTCAATTCGGTCACAGGCTGGGAAGTAAGTAGGGCTGAAAGCTCAAAAAAAGCATTAAATCGATGCTGTAAGGGAGCTTATGAGACCTTTAAATTCTCATATCCAAATTTCACAAAATATTTCTTCGGACTTTCAGCTTTCAGCCTTGAGCTTTCAGCTCTTTTCGCCACGCGCTCTGCGCTCTGCGCTCTGCGCCATCGCCCTGGCGCTTCAGGTCGCCTTTTTTCTGTCCCCTGCACTATCCCTTGCCCAGGGCAAGGCCTACCTCATCGGGCCACGGGATATCCTCACCCTGACAGGAGGTTGATCTGACCGTATCCTCCCATGGCATGATCAATGTCCCCTTTATAAGCTCTATTAAAGCAGAGGGGCTGACACTTAGCCAACTCGAAGTCCTGATTACCGAACCCCTGGCCGGCGATTATTTTGTCAATCCTCAGATACATATCCATATCAAAGAGTATCACAGCCTTCAATATTACATCTCAGGGGCGGTTAAACAACCGGGACTATATGAGATGACATCGAAGGCAACCCTGATGGAGATCATCGCAAAAGCCGGCGGGGTCTTAACGGCACGAGGGAACGTGGCCTACATATTGCGTGCCTCCACAGAACACATCGCAAAAGGCGAGGATGTTGAAAACCTGCCCTCGCACAAAAAGCCTATAAAAGTGGATCTAAAAAGACTTCTGGACAAAGGGGACATGAGTTGCAACTTGGTTCTCCAATCAGGTGATGTGGTTTATGTCCCGCTTGAAAAAGCGCTCAATTTAGCCGAGTCCAAGATATATGTGGAGGGGAAAGTAAAAAACCCGGGAGTGTATGACTATCAGCCGGGGCTGACCGCCCTGAATGCCTGTATCATGGCGGGTGGTTTTGACAAGTTTGCCGCGCCAAACCGTACCAGGATTATACGCAAAGAGGACGATAAGCAAAACATCATCAAGATAAACCTCAATGCTGTAAAGACAGGAAAGATCGCAGACGTCCAGCTCAAACCCGGCGACCTGATCCACGTACCCGAGACGTGGTTGTAGCGCAACCTTGGAGATAGTATGGATAATTTGAAATCTGAACAGTCCCCACATCTTACCGAATATTACCATATCCTCATCAAGCATAAATCACTCATAACCGCTTCTTTGGTGATAACCGTTACCTTGACACTCCTTTTTACCTTTCTGATGAAGCCGGTCTTTAGAGCCAACACCACGATGGTTATTGAAAAAGAGCAGAGCACATCTCCGCTGACCGGCGAGAGATTGGACTATGAGAGTTACCTTTCTCAATCTCTCACATTCAATACCCATTTTAAACTGATCACATCACGCCCCATCCTGGAAAAAGTGATCAAAGATCTCAAGCTGGATCGGCTTGACAGGGAGCAAGGATTGGAGGTCAGTCCCCTGAAAGATTTCCTCTCCCGGTTTGGGAGAAATGTCCGTCTACTGCTGGGGCAAGGGAAGAAACCGTTAACCCCCCGGGAGGAGTTGGCCCGGCTTGTCGCAAAACTGCAAACAAAGATCGATATTGAAGAGGTAAGGGATACCCGTCTCCTGAAGGTGAGCGTGGAAGATCAAGACCCTGTTATGGCCAGGGATATCGCCAACAGCCTTGCCCGAGTTTATATTGAGTTTAACATCGCCAACCGGCTTCGGTCTTCTCAGAATACGCTAAGTTGGATGACCGACCAGCTATATGAGATGAAAAAAAGGTTGGAAGATGCCGAAGAAGAGTTCCAGATCTATAAACAACAGGAAAAACTGTTCTCTATCAAGGGAAAGCAAAAGGTCATTACACAAAAGATAGAGGATTTTAACGACGCCTATCTCGAGACCAGGAATAAACGACTTGAGCTGGATGCCAAATTGGCAGAGTTGGACCGGAGCTTCCAGTTGCAGGGCGATGTTCTTCATGCCCGTTCCCTTATCGACAATTCCGTCATTGATAGTCTTTATACTCAACTGCTTGACTCAGAGGTAGAGTTTAGCCGCCTCAGCAAGGTCTTTAAGTCCAAACACCCGAAGATAATTCAGGTCCAAAGCAAGATAGACAAGACCCGAAAAAAGCTCAATGAGGAATTAAGAAAAGAGGTGCAAAACCTGAAGACCGAACGAACTGTCCTTTTTGATAAAGAGAAAATCTTGCAAAAGACCATAGCTGATTTTGAGAAAGATGCCCTGGAGACCGACAAGAAAGAACTCAAGTACGGCATCTTAGAGCGAAATGTGGAAACGAACCAAAAACTGTATGACACATTGCTCTCCAAGATAAAAGAGTCCGACATAGTGGGCGATTTCGATGTCTCCAATATACGAATAACCGAAAAGGGAACGATTCCCCTTGCGCCTGTCAGGCCAAAGAAAAAACTTAATTTTGTCTTGAGCGTTATATTCGGTCTGATGACCGGCATCGGTCTCGCGTTT
>JAFDAE010000444.1 GCA_019314005.1 Deltaproteobacteria bacterium
TTGAGATATTGTCAATGGAAAACCAGAGGACAGAGGACAGAGGACAGAGATGCTGACCCCGCGTAATTTTTAAAGCAACAAAATATTATTATTTTCATAGATCTGTTGTTTGAATCCTTCCCTGCATAATCTCCTCAGGAGATGACACATGAATTTGATAAACAGCCCAAGTCTCTTTCCGCCACGCTATTAAGCGAGCATAATTTATGCTTTTTGGCCCTTAGTGGCCTTTGTTTTCAATAATAACAGACACATATGCTAAAAAAATGGGGATTAAGGGGTGACTTTCCGCTTTTAAACAATTGATATAGGAACAGATGGAATTTATTCGTTGTTATAAGAGCAATATCATGTAAAATTATTTCATTTAATGAAACCGTTATATTTCTTCGTTTTGGAGAAAAAAGTCATGAAATTAAAAATTGTTTTCGAACCGAGCGATGAGGGTGGTTACACAGTTTATGTTCCAAGCCTCCCGGGGTGTACCAGTGAGGGAAACACCAAAGAAGAGGCCATAATAAATATCAAGGAAGCTATAGATCTATACCTAGAATCGGTGGAAGACGATCTCGCATTATCCCCGGACCATGAAATAACGGAAATTGCCGTATGACGAAGGTACCGAGTTTAGGATACGAAAAGGTAAGAAGAGCCTTGCAACGGGATGGATGGGTGGTTGTCCGCCAGAAGGGAAGCCATATCCGACTTCAGAAACATTTACAAGATGAGGTTCTAAAACTGACAATTCCTACGCATTGCCCTTCTTTCCATTCAAAGGTGATACACCATGGCCCGTTGACATGCATACTGTATCGTTCAGAAATCCCCTGAAGAACGTGAAAATTAAATCCCGGAACTTTCAAATCTGCCAATGACTCTGCCTGTCCCTTATTGGTGTCTTTTCAACGAGCATAATTTGTCGGCCCCTCCCCCCCCCTTTTTCATTGATTACGTTTTGCCATGTCAGCTTTTATTACCATTTATAATCAAAAAGATCGCGTGAATTAACGTCCTGATTGTGCCTGATTGATCTCTCAAAAAGGTCAACCAAGCGCTGTTTCTCAGTCTGCCTGACCTGGCTGGACACAAGACAGAACTGATAACGAAGATGAAAAAGGAAAACATACGGATTCTCGACACCTCCGCCAATGCGAACTTCGTGCGAAGACAACCCGTCCTTATCCTGATCAAGTTGCACGTGCCGGGCCCCAAGATCTTCAAGATGTGCGTGACAACGAGGGTGAAATAACATGCCGTTAAGGACAGCGTCTACATCGCGACAAAGTTTTTTATTCATTTCCTCCCGGGGATATTTAAGAGCAGAGGTCTGCAACGAAGCTTTGCTGTAAAATTTTGGATCTACATGAGTTTGCCAATGCATACAGTCGGAGGAATCATGTACAAATGAGATTGAGTATTTGGACACCGACTCAATAAAGTGTTTACACTTCAGGTTTAGGAAGGTGACACTAAAATTATCATTAAGAGAAAAGCGCTTCCACATCGGTTCGACACCCCAGAGCCCATGCAGGGTCTTTGCATAAACACTTAACCAGCTTACTGGTGACTTCGGATGGAAGGCAAGACGTTCGATCGTATCCCACACGATGGCTCGGCGTTTATTGTCGTTCACGACTTACCTCCAGACTCCTTGAGATAATTAAGAACGGCTGATAACCTGCGGACACCTTCCGGATCGGACTCATCAGACATTTCTTTGATGAAATCAATATCCGCCTGAATCTCTTCCTTTGTAATGCCACTCCACAACTCGCCTTCGAGCCTGTAAATCCGGAAAAACTGGCGCAACTGAGGCCAGAAACGAAGATATCGTTTCAGTTCGTCCTGTTGTATCCACCAGAGCATCTGCAGATTGCCGAAAATGTCTCGCCGGTGATCAAGGTCACGAAGCTGCGCTTCAGTCCATTTACCGATAAGTTCCACAGAATAAATACGATTGGGGTCTCGGTCTGAAAGGCGCGTCAGCAATTCGATAAGCGGTGTCAGGCCTTCACCGCCTTCCAGGGTGATCTCCTCGCAAGAAAACTGGGAATAAGTATTGGCCTCGCCTACAAGAAAATCCCTGACCGCTTCCAGATTTTTACGATCCTGATAGGTTACGATAATGCGGTCCTGCCGTTCAACACCAAAAAGTCCGGTTCCTATCTCTTCCAACAACCCAAGAATATTCAGGCTCTCCTCTTCCGAAGACGATTCAATTTCCTCCCAGAATTTGTCCCAGACAGGTTCACCATTATCATTGACTGGAATATTCAGACCGACAGGGCTGATATCGTGATCACTCGCCCATTTTCGAACGGCTTCTTCCTCTGGCGTCCGT
>JAFDAE010000445.1 GCA_019314005.1 Deltaproteobacteria bacterium
CCGGAAGAGCACCCATCGAAGCCGTTGCCAAGGACATAAAACTATCACCACAGGACTGGGTCTTTCGATGTAACCTGGTAACGATAGCCAATGAAAAAATGGCTGACCACAGCGCAGGACATATCTCGACCAACGAAGCAGAAAAACTAATCCAGCAATTGCAGCAGTCTCTTGCGGACCCCGCCCTTAGGTTTTACACCGGCCTAAGCTACAGGCACCTTTGTGTAATATCCGGCATCGACTTTAACGTAACGACAGAACCGCCGCACGACATCATTGGACAAAAAACCTCAAAATATCTTCCGCATGGAAAAAACGCTGATATTCTTACAAACATAATGGCAAAATCACAGCAGCTTTTCGAGAACCACGAGATCAACCGTGTAAGAAGGGACCTCGGCGAAAATCCCGTAACCTCTGTCTGGCTCTGGGGGCACGGCCAAAAAGCAGCTATGGAAAGTTTTTTCAAAAGATTCGGTCTAAAAGGTGTCGCCATTACCGCGGTCGACCTGGTAAGAGGACTGGCAAAATTGATTCGGTTCGACCTTATAACCGTTGAAGGAGCAACAGGATACTTCGACACAAACTATAAAGGCAAAGCTGACGCCGCCATCCAGGCACTAAAAGATTATGACATCGTCCTCATCCATGTCGAGGCCCCAGACGAAGCAGGACACAGCGGAAATGCGCTGCAGAAAAAACAAGCCGTTGAAGCAATAGACAAACATATCGTGGGACCCGTCCACAACGAATTAAAACAATACGAATCGTATCGAATCCTCGTAATGCCGGACCACCCGACTCCGGTAGCAACACAGGCGCATTCAAGCGAGCCGGTACCGTTCGCAATGGCTGGCAACGGGATAAGCGGAAATCTCAACAAGCCTTTCAGCGAAGAAAACGCGATTCAGACAGGGTTCAGAATAGAAAAAGGCCATGAGCTGATGGAATATTTCATCAAAATATAACACTGTTTCAAAATCGTCATTGCCAGGCCCAAAACGCGTTTAGCCTGCCCTGAGCGAAGTCGAATGGGTGGCAATCTAAAATTCCTTCACCACCAAAACGGTTACTTCGCAACGTGGCCCTCGATTCTTGATTCGGGCGTTTGCATGTCATTTCGAGCTTGTCGAGAAATCTATTAAAATCTCATCACCGCTTCCCCCCCCCTCAATGTCATCCCGCAAAGGCGCGAAGGCGCTAAGAAAAGATGATTAACATGGAATTTAGGTTGATTAAGAAATTGGGATTAAAAAGATATATTTTTTTGGTTGAACTTTTAGTTTTTGGCGGGTATTGTAATTATAGAATTCAGGAGACAGAATGAGGAGGCCGACTATGTCGGCGAGTGTTTTATGTTGGAAAGAAAAGAGGGATATAAAAAAAGGTACCCCCGCACTAACCATGTAAGTGCGGGACTAACGCGGACACCTTAATTTACCCCGAGATAAAAATTGAAAGGGAATAGCATATGCCAGATGATGCAAATGTCGACATAATCTTATGTATAGGCTTGCTGCCAGAAGAAGAGAGGAAACTTAGAGATATTGGGAATGATGTCCTTAGAGTGCTGTTAGATCGTGATATTGATGCACGTCCACTTTGGATCTGTAGAACCAATAATAAGAACCGAACTATAATCTTACGTCTGCCCAATAATCAAATCGTATTTGAATTGCCAGCAAGCGAACTTGCTGACCTTACTCACGATAAGCTGCTTTCACGTCTTAATGAAAGTATGGATCAACAATAATTATATCGTCTGTATAAAACGGGAAAGACAGACTGTTTCTTTCTGTATAAGAAGTTCCCGTTGGTTCCTCAATATTTATCCAATCTCTTTTATCAAATGATACCGATGACTTGGAAAATGTTACCGGACACCTTTAATTCCCCTCTTTAATTCCCCTTGTATTAATTTCTAGGAAGTCGTTCTTGAATTTGTGGCATAGTACGAATTAAAAATGAGTCTTGCGGTTCTACCCATTTCCAAAAGGTTAATTTCCCATAAAGAGAATAGATGTAAAATGGGTCACGTATATTTCTATTTATCATGTGTGATTTGATTCCATGCTTTAAAATATAATACACTTGCTGTCTTAAATCACGTTTCATTTCACGGGGAATTTTGGGGGCAGAATTATTTACAGAAATACCAGTAATAATTCTTCTACCTTTTCTCTTGAACAGATGAGTCTTGTTTCCATTAATTTTAAATCCTTCTTCAAGGATTATTTTTTCAACAATTGACACAAAACTATTAGTGACACATTTGCCAGAAAAAGTTAAATCATCTGCATAGCGGGTATAAATGTTCTCTGCCTTTTTACATAAATGATA